>JASIGB010000587.1:0-7123 GCA_030045355.1 Bryobacteraceae bacterium | reverse complement strand
GGCAGTTGGTCGACGCCTCCAAGGAAGCCGAAATACGCGAGCAGGAGGCGCGAACGCTGGCAAGGGAATCGGAATTGAAGGCGCTCAAGGCGCAGATCAATCCGCACTTCCTGTTCAACAGCCTGAACTCGATCAGCGCGCTCGCCACGGTGGATGGCGCGCGGGCCCGGGACATGTGCATCAAGCTGTCGGATTTCCTGCGGACCACGCTCAAGCTGGGCGAGAAGCCGCGGATCACGCTGGCGGACGAGCTGGCGCTCGCCAAGGCTTATCTCGATGTGGAGCGTGTGCGTTTTGGCGTGCGCCTCAAAGTGGAAATTGAAGCCGACCCCGAATGCGAGCGCTGCGTGGTTCCATCGCTGGTGCTGCAGCCGTTGGTCGAGAACGCCGTCAAACACGGGATTGCGGGATTGGTGGAGGGAGGAAGCATCCGCATCGAAGCGCATTGCGGCTCAGGCCGCCTGCAACTGGAAATCTCCAACGAGTATGACCGCGAATCGCCCGCCCCCTCACGCCACGGCCTCGGTTTGCGCAACGTCCGCGAACGTCTGCGTGCGATCTATGAAAATACGGCCCGCCTGGATACCTCCGAGGCGGGAGATCGCTTCATCGTGCAGTTGGATCTGCCCTGCCTGGAGCAGGTGTGATATGCATGAGGGCGTGAGGGAGTCTCTCGCGCCGGGCGCGAACGTCGCAAATTATCGCGTGGTTTCGCGCCTGGGCGAAGGCGGGATGGGCGCCGTCTATCTGGCCGAAGACACGCGCCTGGCCCGCCAAGTCGCATTGAAAGTCTTGCCCGCCGATCTCGCCAGCGACCCTGAGCGGATGCAGCGCTTCATCCGGGAGGCGAGGCTCGCTTCCGCGCTCAGCCATCCCAACGTCGCCCACATCTATGAAATTGGAGACGACTCGGGCCTTCGTTTCCTGGCGATGGAGTACGTGGAGGGTGAGCCGCTCAGCGCGCGCTTACGCGGCAGCCCGATCGCACTTGCCGAACTGCTCTCGATTGCCGCGCAGGTAGCGGACGCCTTGGACGCCGCGCATTCCAAAGGAATCGTGCATCGCGACATTAAGCCCTCCAATCTGATGCTGACGCCGCGCGGGCATGTGAAAGTGCTGGATTTTGGGCTGGCCAAGCTGGAAGCGCCCACCGGCGGCGACGAAACGCAGTTGATGACCGGCGCCGGCGTGGTGATGGGCACCGTGGCGTACATGAGCCCCGAGCAGGCTTTGGGCCGCGCAGTGGACCATCGTACGGACCTGTTCAGCCTGGGCGTGGTGCTGTATGAGATGGCCGCCGGGCGCCTTCCGTTCGCGGGCGCGACGCCTTCCGAGACCATGGCGCGAATTCTGGGGTCGCAGCCCGAATCGATCGCCCGCTTCAATTACGAAATTCCCGAGGCGCTGGATCGCATCGTGCGCAAGTGCCTGGAAAAGGACCGCGAGCGGCGTTATCAATCCGCGCGCGACCTGTTGGTGGACTTGAGAAACCTGGAGCGGGACCGAGCCGCCGACAGTCCCGTGACCGCCGCGCCGCGTCGGTTGACCGCCGCGATCGTCGACGATGAGGATCTGGCGCGGGCGCTGTTGCACGAGTACCTGGGCGCCAGCCCCGACGTCGAAATCGTGGCCGAATGCTCGAACGGCTTCGAGGCCGTCAAGGCGATCGCCGAGAAAAAGCCCGACCTCGTGTTCCTGGACGTGCAAATGCCCAAGCTGGACGGCTTCGAGGTTCTGGAGTTGATCGGCGAGCGGGCCGCGGTGATTTTCGTCACTGCGTTCGACGAGTACGCCATGCGCGCCTTTGACCAACATGCGGTGGATTATCTATTGAAACCCTTCAGCCTGGAGCGGTTTCAAAAGGCGCTGGATCGCGCCCGGCAGAGGCTAGGAGAAAAAACATTGGGCGAGACAGCGGTCCCCAGCACGATCCCGCCGAAGGAAGCCGCAGGAAAGATCGCGGCGGTGGACCTCGCTCGCGCCGCGCGACCCCCGCAACAGTTCCTCGAGCGCATTGTGGTGAAGGAGGGTCCGCGCGTTCATATCATCCCCGTCGATCGTCTGGATTACGCGGAAGCGCAAGACGACTATGTTTCCCTGCACAGCCAGGGCAAGGCATACCTGAAGGAGCAAACCATTTCGAGCCTGGAAGCCGCGCTCGACCCCGCCCGCTTTGTGCGCATCCATCGCTCCGTGATCGTCAACGTGGAACGCATTGCGAAGATCGAGCCGTATGCCAAGGACAGCCGCGTCGCGGTGCTGTCGGATGGCGCGCAGCTTCCGATGAGCCGGGCCGGGTATGAGCGTTTGCGCAGTCTGCTCGGCGATTAGAAGCGCACAGGCCGCCGAGCGCGGCCCAAATCCGAGGAGGAACTTCCGCTATGGCCGCTCCGAGGCGAGTCCGTTGTGCGCGAGTTCCTCAATAGAAGACGATTAGCGATCCGTCGCCGATTTCGCCGCGGCGAATTCCAGCCCCGCCCGGCGCAGCGCGGCATTTCCCGCTGCGATCACGATATTTCCCGCGGGCTGCCCATGCGCGGAACGAATGGGCGACATCCACACCGCGGCATCCAGGAAGCGCCCATTCCGGGCTTGGATCGGACCCGCCGGATCGAAGGGAAGCTGCCGGCCCAGGAGTTCCGAGCGCGTCCAACCTAGCAGATGTTCAGCGGCTGAATTCCAATAGGTGACCACCCCATGCGCGTCGGTGGTAAAGATTGCCAGCGGCGACGAGTCCTGGAGCGCGTGACCCAAATCCCCCAAGCCAGCCAGGACCGTGCCGCCTCGATCGAGAACCCGCTCGTCGCTTTCCCCCAATTCCGCTTCCACCAGCCGAAGATGAACCTTCGTGGCAACGCGGTCGATACTCGAGGTCTTCAGGATGAAAGCGGCCACCAAATACAGGCACGCGCTGGCCAGATCCACCCAGCCCTCCATGGTCCGGAAGTGCGTGAACGGCGCGACGCCGGAGTCTCTCAGGACACGCAAGGCCTGATACACGGCAATGAATCCGAGCAGCGCGGTTAGAAGCTTATCGAGCCCATTGCGTTGCCGGCGCGCCAACAAAATGCACCACAAAATGGTCGCCAGACAGACCAGAAACGCGAGCGCCATCAGCGAATTGGCGTGAAGTAATTGGGCCAGATTCAAGAGCAAACTCCGGGCATTTGGGCTGCTGGAAGTGAATCGGCTGGAGCGGCGGGGGCGATTAGACTGAATGGGCGACTCCAGCCGGGTGGTTCCGCCTAGGACGGATGGCGAAAGCGCCCTAGAGGATAGGGCGGTTTCAAAACCCGCCCTGCGGCGAATCATCGACCTATCGGGCGAAGTACGCCGCTTCTCAAGGTTTCGGCACGCCCGGCGATATGGGATTCCAAAGGAGTTCCCCATGCTAGGTCCAGTGTCAGGTCCCGTGTCTTCCGTGACGCAAGCTCAGTCCGCGGCGCAACCCCAGGCCCAGACTCAAAGCACCAGCCAATCGAAACCGCCGTCGGGCGGTGAAGATTCTGTCCAACTCAGCAGCGCTGCCAAGGCAAAGATGTCCGAATCGAAATCCGGCTGCGATCACTGATCGCGAGTCTGCCCGCTTTCGCCGGGCCAATTCATGCGAACTAACCAACCCCGCGCATCGTAGTCTAAGATGCGATGCGCTCTATCGGAAAGGATGTGCAATTCGCCTTACGGGCGTTTCGAAAGTCGCCGGTGTTCACGATTGTAGCCTTGGTGTCACTGGCGCTTGGCATCGGCGCGAACACCGCGATCTTCACCCTCCTCGATCAGGTTTTGCTGCGGCTGATGCCGGTAAAGAATCCGCAGGAGCTGGTCCTCCTGCACATGGAGGGCTTCCATTATGGCGACAACTGGGGGATGAACTCGCTTTCCTACCCGATGTACGAGGATTTCTCGACCCACAACTCGGTTTTCACCGGCATGTTCTGCCGGTTCGAGCAACTGTTTGGCGTAGGATTCAACGGTTCTACCGAGCGGGCGCGGGGCGAATTCGTCTCGGGAACGTATTTTCCGGTGCTGGGCGTCCAAGCCGCGATCGGCCGCACGTTTACGCCGGACGACAATCGAGTCCCGGATGGGCATCCCATCGCAGTGCTGAGCTACGCCTACTGGCAATCGCGCTTTGCGCGCGATCCGTCGATCGTCGGGAAAACAATCGTGGTGAACAGCCATAACTTCACCGTAGTCGGCGTGGCGCAAAAGGATTTCGATGGCGTGGACCCCGGCAACACGACGCAGATTTTTGTCCCGGTAATGATGCGCCCCGCGCTGATGCCGCAATTGAATGAGGAAATGGACTTTCACAACCGGCGCACGCGGTGGGTGCAGGTGTTCGGACGCCTGAGGCCAGGCGTCTCGCGCATCCGGGCGCAAGCGTCGCTGCAGCCCTTGTTCCACTCCATGCTGGAGATGGAAGTCAAACAGGCGGCGTTCAACAAGGCCACCGATGCGGTGCGCGCGCGGTTCTTGCAGAACGTGATTCAAGTGCTTCCCGGCGGGCAGGGCAACTCCTACTCCCGTGAAATCCTGAAAACTCCGCTGTGGATGCTGATGGCGTTGACCGGGGGCGTATTGCTGATCGCCTGCGCCAATGTCGCCGGGCTGCTGATCGCGCGCGGCGCTTCGCGGCAGAAGGAGATCGCGATCCGGCTGGCCATCGGAGCGGGGCGCCTGCGAATTGTACGGCAGCTCTTGGTCGAAAGCCTCCTGCTTTCCATCGGCGGCGGCCTTCTGGGCCTGCTGCTCGCCTTTTGGACGGATCGCGCGCTACTCGCCTCCCTGCCGTCGGATATCGATGAATACTCAATGAAGCTATCCACGGTCCCGGATTTCACCATTCTCGGCTTCGCCATCGCAGTCTCGTTGCTCACGGGTGTGATCTTCGGGCTGGTGCCCGCGATGCAGTCCACCAAGCCCGATGTCGCGCCGACCCTCAAGGACACCGTGGGCGGGGTGGTGGGCGGCGGGACGCACGTGCGCGTTCGCAAGGTTTTGGTGGCCGCGCAGGTGATGCTATCGCTCCTGCTGTTGATTGGCGCGGGCCTATTCATTCGCAGTTTGCGAAACCTGCGCGATATGGGGCCGGGATTTAACACGGGCAACCTGGTGGCGTTTGAGCTCGATCCCTCACTGAACGGCTACAGCGATGAGCGCACCAAGATCTTCTATCGCCAGCTCACGGCGGATTTGAGCGCGCTTCCGGGCGTGCGATCGGTGGGGCTGGCGGGCATTCGAATCCTGGAACAGAACGAGTCCGATAGCTGGTTCACCATCGAAGGCTACCAAGCCAAGCCCACCGAAGTGCCCGATGCCTTCATGAACTATATTGGCCCCGGGTATTTCGGTACTCTGGGCGTGCCGCTGCTGGCGGGCCGCAATTTCACCGCAAACGACACGCAAATGGTGCAGCACGACGAGAAGCCGGACGATATGGTCCCGCGCGTGGCGATTGTCAATGAGAAGTTTGCCAAGCGATTCTTTGGCTCGGTCTCCAATTCGATCGGGCGCCATGTCGGATATGGCATCGATCCGGGAACCAAGACCGACATGGAAATTATCGGCGTCGTGAAAGACATCAAATACACCAACCTCCGCGACGAAATCCAACCCCAGATGTTTCTGCCTTACTTGGCTGGGAATCACACCACCGGCATGACCGTCTATGCACGAACCACCATGGATCCCAACCAGTTTCTCTCGGCCGTACGCGCCCACGTGCGAGCCATGGATTCGAACATCCCTGTGTATGGCATGCGAACGATGGAGGAGCAGATCTCGAACTCCTTGTTGATCGAACGTCTGATCGCAAGCCTGTCGGCGGTTTTCGGTTTCCTCGCCACTTTGCTCGCCGTGATTGGGCTGTACGGCGTGATGGCCTATACCGTCGCCCGCCGGACGCGCGAGATCGGGATTCGCATGGCGCTGGGTGCGTTTCAGCGCGATGTGATCTGGATGGTGATGCAGGAGGTGCTCGTGCTGCTGGCCATCGGATTGGCCGCCGGGCTTACGGGCGCGTGGATTCTAGCGAAATTTGTTCAGACCCAGCTTTACGGCGTCAGCTCGCACGATCCGGTGACGGTTGCGCTCGCGGCGCTCGGCTTGGCGCTGGTGGCTTGCGCGGCGGGCGTTATTCCTGCGTCGCGCGCCAGCCGCATCGATGCCATGAGCGCCTTGCGTTACGAATAAGCCGCTAGCGGCGGGACGTCAGCGGATAAGAGCGGTCCCACAGCGCGCGGGCGCCGATGCTCGGCCCAGCGATGACGATCTCTACGCGCCGATTCTGCTCGCGACCCGCGGCGGTCGCGTTCGACGCAATGGGCCGCGAGTTGCCGTATCCGATCGCCACCACCGCGCCGGGGTTCGCGCCTTGCGCTACCAGCGTGGAACGTACGTCTTGCGCATGCTGTTCGGATTGCCCTTCCGAGTCGTTGTAACCTTCCACGCGTGCCGTCAAACCCGGATGGCCCGCCAAAACCGCCGCGACACCGGCCAGACGCCGGCCCGCTTCCGGGCGCAACCCGCCGCCTGACTCCCACATGGATTCATTGAGTGTCACCACGATCCCACGCGGCGTGTCGCGCGTCGTCAGAGTGCCGCCAAGCTGCGCGAGGAGCTGCGTTCGAAGCTGGCGCTGCGCTTGGTTGGGGAGGCCTTGCGGGACCACAATGATATTGGCGGCCGGCGGAGGCGGAAGCGGAGCCGCCGCGGCCTGCTCCACTGCCTGCGCGTGGGCTTCGGCGGCGTCGGCGCGCGCGCGTTCGGCTTCTTCGTCCGCGCGAGCCCGGGCGGCATCGGCTTCCGCGGCCGCCGCGGCCTGGTGCTCGCGGAAAATTTCGCCCTGCTGGACCTGCCCGGCCTGTTGCGCCTGCGCGCTGCGCTTCACCGCAATCGTGCGCGCGTCCTCGGCCATCTGGGCCGCTTCACGCGCCGTGGACACGATGGCATGCGGATCCATTCGCCGCGCGTCCATATCTTGCGCCTGTGAGAGCAGCGCCTCGGCTTTGCCCATCGTTTCCGGGGCATACTGATCGGCGCCCAGCGATCGCGCGATCTGCACGGCATTTTCCGCTTGATACAGCTCGAGAATGGCTTCGTAGCGGTCGTAGGAGACCTT
>JASIGB010000586.1:0-5467 GCA_030045355.1 Bryobacteraceae bacterium | reverse complement strand
GCTCTCGCAATCCTCCACTTGCAGCAAACGCAACGGTTCCGTCATAGCCCTGGTCTACTCGCGCCCTCGGGGGGTGGCTCATTCAACACCAGCCAGTACAAGCCGAGCTGCTCCACCGCGCGGGCGAACTGATTGAAGTCGACTGGCTTTCGGATATAGCTGTTTACCCCCAAATCGTAACCGGCGGCGACATCCTGCTCTTCATTCGAGGATGTGAGAATGACCACCGGCAGCCTGCGGGTGATCTCATGCGCGCGCATCCGGCGCAGCACCTCGATGCCGGGAACTTTGGGCAGCTTCAGGTCCAGGAGCGTGAGTGCCGGCTGCTCGCTCATATCGCGGCCGGCATGCGCTCCTGTACCAAATAGATAATCCAGTCCTTCCTGTCCATCCTCGGCCACTAGCAATTGGTTTGCGATGCGGGCCCTTTCCAGCGCGCGCTTGGTAAGCGCGACATCGCTCAAGTTGTCTTCGATTAAGAGAATGGTCTTCGAGTTCACACGCATCCCCCTCAAATTCGGGCGCGCCGCAGGCGTGCGTGCGGGATGCAAGCGATTCCGACCGGGGCCCCCACGGCGGGCGAGCCCTCTAGCGCATGGCTGCTTGCGGTTTAGAAGATTGTACACCAACTGCGCAATGAAACGCAGGGTCTGCGCGACACTCCGCCTCACCCGTACCGGCGTTCTGTGTGGCTAAAGCGCTTTCTAAGTTTGGTTTCGACCACGCGCCAAATCCGTAAGTCGATAAGCACAGCAAAAGGAAGTTCGAACCATGCGCGTTGCCAACACGCTACGATGGGCCGCCGGCTTGGCGGCCTTTTTTATTTTTGCCCCGCTTGCCCAACCCGCGGCGCGGCAGGTTCTCCCCGGACACGTACCGGCGGCGGTGGCGGAATCCCGATCCGCGGGCCGCATGCCGGCTGGAATGAAAATTCAGTTGGCGATGGGACTGCCGCTCCGCGACCAGCAGCAGCTTGAAGATCTGCTCCAGCGAATCACCGACCCAGCGAGTCCCGAGTATCGCCAGTACCTGACCCCGGCTGAGTTTGCCGAGCGCTTCGGACCCTCCGAAGAGGATTATCAAGCGCTCGAGGCGTATGTGCAGGCCAACGGATTCACCATCACGGCGACACATCCAAACCGCACCATCCTGGATGTCACCGGAACCGTGGCGGCGATTGAGAATACTTTTCAAGTCGAGATGCGCTACTGGGACCATCCCACGCGCGGCACATTCTTTGCGCCGGATCGCGAGCCATCGGTGGATGCCGCGGTTACGCTTCTGGATATCAGCGGTCTGGATAACTTCACCATCCCGCGACCCATGAATCTTCAGTCAAAGCCGCTTACCGAGGCCACCCCACTGACCACCGGCTCGGGACCGGGAGGACTGTTCATCGGCGGCGACTTCAGAGACGCCTATGCTCCGGGCGTAACGCTGAACGGCGCCGGCCAGACGGTCGGCCTGTTCGAGCTGGATGGATTTTATGCCGCGGACGTCGCGGCGAATTTCCAGCAGGCGGGCTTGACTCCCGTGCCCGTCCAGACGGTGCTCCTGGACGGTTTTAGCGGCCAACCGGGGAGCGGCAACGTCGAAGTGACTCTGGACATCATGATGGCGTCGTACATGGCGCCGGGGGTATCGAAGATCATCGTCTACGAGGGCACGAACCCGGATGACGTACTCAACCGCATGGCCACGGATAATCTCGCGCACCAGTTGAGCTCCTCCTGGGGCTGGAGTCCCACCGATGCGCTGACCGAACAGGCCTTCGAACAAATGATCGCCCAGGGCCAATCCCTGTTCCAGGCTTCGGGCGACGACGGCGCGTATCATGGCGGCGTCATGCCGCCGTCCGACGATCCCCATCTCACGGTAGTGGGCGGCACCAGCCTGACCACGACCGGTCCGGGCGGAACATGGGTATCCGAGAGCGCCTGGTCCTACTCGGGCGGAGGGGTCAGCACCGTGTGGCCGATCCCCAGCTACCAACCGCCGGCTACCATGGCGGCGGCCGGAGGGTCGAGCACGATGCGCAACATACCCGATGTCGCGCTCATTGCCGACGTCCAGATTTTCCTGATCTGCAATAATGGGCAATGGATTGAAGTGGGCGGCACCAGCGCCGCCGCGCCTTTGTGGGCCGGCTTCACCGCGCTCGCCAATCAGCAGGCGGCGGCGAACAACAAGCCCGTAGCCGGATTCCTGAATCCCACGCTCTACTCCATCGGAGCGGGCGCCAACTACGGCGGCGATTTGCACGACATCGTTACGGGCTCTAACGGCTTCCCTGCTCTGCCGGGTTACGATCTGGCCACCGGATGGGGCACACCCGCCGGCCAGGCGCTCATTAACAGCCTGACCTCCACGTCCAACTCACCGGGCTTCAGCCTGTCGGCGTCCGCCTCGACGCTCAGCGTCGCGCCGGGCGCGAGCGCGACCAGCACCCTCATCATCAGCCCGCAGCAGGGTTTTAGCGGCGCCGTGAATCTGAGCGTTTCGGGATTACCCGCGGGAGTGACCGCGTCGTTCAGTCCGGCGAGCGCGACCACCTCCAGTGTTCTGACGGTGGTGGCAAGCAGTTCCGCGGCGGCGTCCACTTCAACTCTGACGGTCACGGGTACGTCTGGAAGCCTTACCAACACGGCGCGGATATCGCTCACCATCGCGGCAACTCCTTCGTTCACTCTCTCGGCGGCTCCGGCGAGTCTCAATCTCGCGCGCGGAAGCTTAGCGACGAGCAGCATCGTGATCACTCCGCAGAATGGGTTCCAGGGGAAGGTGACGCTCTCAGCTTCGGGCCTTCCGAGCGGGGTTACCGCGAGTTTCAGTACGGTGGGCTCCAATTCGACCAGCACCCTCACGCTCACGGCGTCGAACTCGGCGGCTATCGGCGCTGCCACGGTTACGATCACCGGCACGTCCGGGAACCTAAGCAGCACCGCCAATGTGTCGCTGACAGTCGGCGCCGCGCCCACGCCTGGCTTCAGCATCGCAGCGTCGCCCGCGAGCCTCAACATAACGGAAGGCGCGAGCGGCGCGAGCACAATTACGGTGACACCGCAGAACGGCTTCACGGCGGCTGTGAGCTTTTCGATCGCCGGCTTGCCAACGGGTGTGACGGCGACGTTCAGTCTGGCATCGAGTACCCGAAGCAGCACGCTCACCGTCAAGGCGTCGGCGAATGCGTCGCCGGGCAGTGCGACGCTCACGGTCACCGGCATCTCGGGCGCGCTCACCAGCACAGCTACGATTGCGATCACGGTGGTGGCTGCGCCCAGCTTCACTCTTTCGGCGACCCCGGCGGCGCTGAGTCTGACAGCGGGGACGAGCGGATCGAGTTCCATCGCGATCAGTCCGCAGAACGGATTCAACGGGTCGGTGAAACTGGCCGCGTCCGGCCTTCCTTCGGGAGTCACGGCGAGTTTCAGCCCAGCGACGGCAACGGGCTCCAGCACGGTGACATTTACCGCAAGCACTTCGGCCGCCGCGGGCAATGCCACGGCGACCATTACGGGGACATCCGGTACGTTGAGCGCCAGCACGTCGATTGCGCTCAGCATTGCCAAGCCGCCTTCTTTCACGTTGTCGCTTTCCCCCACGTCCCTGAGCCTCGCGCAAGGCGCTTCCGGGACCACAACGCTGACCCTAACGCCGCAGAACGGATTCAATAGCCCGGTTTTGCTGGGCGTTTCCGGGCTGCCGATTGGGGTGACGCCATCCTTTACTGCGAGTTCGGCGACCGTCGGCACTTTGACCCTTGCGGCGGTGGCGGTGGCGGCAGTGGGATCGTCCACGGTAACGATTACTGCAAAAGCCGGCACCTTGAGCCAAGCCGTCACGCTGGCCCTGAAGATCACTGCTGCAAGCGGAACCGGTGGGAGCGTCAGCCTGGCGTCCGCTTACAATGTGATGGGTGCGGTGACCGATGGCGCGCAGTTTCTGAGCTCCAGCGGCCTGGATGGCGGCGGGCGCGCCTATTCGGCCAGCCTGCTTGGAACGGTTCAGACGGCTGGCGGAGTAGCTTACAATTTCGGTCCAGCCAACGCGCCGGGTGCGGTCAGCGGCGGGACCATCGCACTGCCCTCTGGCAAGTACTCGAGTCTCTTGTTGCTGGCCGCCGGAGTGAATGGCAATCAAGTTTCGCAGAAATTTGTCGTGACCTATACCGACGGTTCCACCAGCTCGTTCACCCAAAGTCTAAGCGACTGGTGTACGCCGCAAAATTACAATGGCGAATCGAATGCCGTCTCCATGCCCTACCGCGATCTGAGCAATGGAACGCGCGACACGCGAACCGTCATGTTGTACGGCTATACGCTGAATCTATCGTCCAGTAAGACCGTTCGGTCCTTGACGCTTCCCAGTAATCGTAACGTGGTGGTCATGGCGATCACGCTCAACAGTGCGACCGCGGCGGACGCTCCCGGCGGCTCCTACACATTCGCGATGCGCCCTGAACGCCACATATAGTCCGCCACATGTAGTCTGCCCCACAAGTGCGCAATTTCACCCACTGACCGTGGCGTTTGCCCGCTACCACCGTGGGTGAGCTTGCGCTTGCTCGCCTGTTTCCTGTTGTAGCCAGATGGCAGCGAACGTGCCCCAACCCGAACTCGAGGCTATGGCAACTTCAGGCGACACGCCGCCGTCTTCCCGCAACCGTTTGGCCCCGTTGATCTATTTGTCGAACAATTGGATCAGCCTGGTGGGCATCATCGTCGTCACCACCGCGACCGTTTTTTGGCTTTTTTTGTTGCCTTTTTCTTTGCGCGGTGAGATTACGCACCCATACATCGGAATCCTGATCTTCCTACTCCTGCCCGCCACGTTCATTCTAGGGCTGATTTTGATTCCAGCCGGAATCTGGTACCGCCGGCGTAACGATCGCGTGCGGGGACTCGCGCCGCCTAGCTTTCCAGAGATCAACTGGCAAAATCATGACTTCCGCCGTTTGGTGCTGTTTATTGCCGTGACGACATTCCTGAACCTGGTGGTCGCGAGCCAGCTCGCCTATGGCGCAGTCACTTATATGGATTCGACGTCGTTCTGCGGGCTAACCTGCCACCGCGTGATGATGCCGGAATACGTCAGCCACGAAAACTCCTCACACGCCCGCGTGGATTGCGCAGCGTGCCACATCGGGGCCGGCGCTTCATGGTTCGTGCGCAGCAAGCTTTCCGGCACCAGCCAGGTTTTCTATACCCTGTTCAATACCTATCCTCGGCCGATCCCCAGTCCAGTGGAGAATCTGCGGCCGGCGCGAGAAACCTGCGAACAATGTCACTGGCCCCAGCGCTTCACGGGCGATAAGGTAATGGTGCACACGGCGTACGCCTCGGACGAGCAGAACTCCGCCACCACCACGGTGCTGCTCATGAAAGTGGGTGGCCGGGCGTGGAACGGGACGGTGGGGATCCATGGCGCTCACCTGGCCGCCAACACTAGTATTACCTATGTCGCTACC
>JASIGB010000585.1:0-5540 GCA_030045355.1 Bryobacteraceae bacterium | reverse complement strand
TGGCGCCATCCAAATCGGCGGCTCGCGCCGCTTCGGCCATCGCCTCCGGCCGCTTTCCAGAAAACAGCAGCACTTGAGACAGAGCCCAATGAGGTTGGAACCAGTTTGGCGATGCTTCCGCGGATCGGCGCAACGAGGTTACGACACCCGGGAGATCGTTGCGCGTGGCGTAAAAGCCCGCCAGGTTATACCACGCGTTCTGCCGCTCTTCGGACGTTTCCACGGCGCGCTGCGCAATGGCGAACGCCTGGGGCGATGCGCTGCGAGACGCGGCGGCAAGCGCTCGGGAAAAATACAGATCGTCACTGGAACCGGCAGTGTGCCAGTATTGAGATCGCTTGTAGACGCTGACCGCGCCGGCGATGCGTCCGGCATCCAGATCGAGCTTCGCTCGCGCGAGGAACACGTCGGATAGGCTGACCTGAACCGCGAATGAAAGAAACAGGGCCATCGCTGCGACCGCGGCCAGTTGCGCGACGGCAGGTAATCGCGGCGCCTCGCGGGATGGCTCCGGAATTCCGAGGCTCACGAGCAGCGCGATGGTCGCGTAGAAGTAGAGCGAGCCGGTCAGTGTGAAGCACACAAAGATGCCGCCGATAAGCCCGGCCCCCAGCGCGGCCAAGAGATACGGCGACGCACGCTGCTTTCGAGCTGCCAGACACCCGAGCCCAACGAATCCGGCCAGAAACGCCAAGCCTGGGATGCCTTGCGAAACCAAAGCATCCAGGAAGATGTTGTGCGGTGATTCGTGATAGAAGCCGGGGTACGCACGCGAGAGCGCCACGGACTGGTATCGCGGGAATTCCAGCCCGAACGTTTCCGGACCAAACCCAATCAGGGGCCGTTGGCTTGCCATGCGGAGGGAATCGCGCCACAGCAAAAGCCTCGCGCCACCGCGCCAGTCCTCCCGCGCCCAATGCCATCGCGCACGAAGCTGCACGCCTGCGCGAGACAGGTAGAATGCGGCGCCAAACATGCAGAGTGTTGCGATGACAATCGCGTGCCGAGTTCTCAGACGTGGACGTTTCCAAATCCAGAGCAAAATCGCCCCGGCTGCCAACGCGAGCATCGCCCCGCGCGTTCCACTGAGCACGATGGCAGCCGATGCCAGGATCGCCGCTACTCCTCCGATCGCTTTCCACCGATGCTGCGATTCTGTCGCGATCAGCGCCGCACTAAAGTAAACGACGTATAGTAAGTACCCGGCGAAATAGTCGGCATGGCCCAGGGTCGAAGGCGGGCGAACAATCGCGGTAATGCCTTCGCCGATGTGATAACCAGCCGGTGAAACCAGTGGATCGACACCGAAATATTCCAGGATCCCGTAGGCCGATGCAGCGATGCCCGCGACTGTGGTCGCGCGCAGGATCATCTGTAACGCACCACCCGCCGCAACCGCGCCAACAAATGCGATCACCGCGAATTGCGAAACGAATCCCAAACGCCGCCAATTCCCGCCGTTCCAGGCGAGCGCTGGATGCGTGGAGAAAACGGTGGAGACAAGCAGCCAGATGGCTTGCGCTCCCGCAACGAGACAGAACGCGCGCCCCAGGGGACTCGTCCACATGCGCCCGAGCTTGTCGCGGATTCCGTCGCGAATTCCCAGCAGCAATACCGTCGAGATCCCGATGAGCGCTACGGCGATCTTCGGCGTGATGTCGTAGAAAAAGAAATAGTGCGGGACAATTACCAGCGGCGTAACGGCAAGTGTGGCTGCGATCGCCAATTCACATCGCACGCCGCACCACCTGGAGGATCTCCGATCGATAGCGCTCCAAGGAAAATCGCTCGGTAAGCGCGCGCTTCGCGCGTTCAGCCAGCGCATCCAGCCGCATAGCGCCGCCGTGCGTCATTTGCAGCAGAATGCGCGCGAGTTCAGATGCCTGCGGGGAACAGAGCACGCCCGTGACGCCGTCGTCAATAATTTCAGGGATTCCGCCGCAGCGAAAGGCTACCACGGGGACTCCAGCGGAAAAGGCTTCCAGGATTACCAGTGGCGTCGCATCGTCCATCCGTGAGGGGACGACCACCAGGTCGAGCGATGACAATACCTCACTCACACAGGAGCGCCATCCTAAGAACGAAATTGGCAGTCCGCCGGCCTCTTCGCGAACACGCCGGCCATAGCCGTCGCTCGAAAACAGCGCTGCTCCGCACACCACGAATTCGCAGCGTTGATGCCGCAGAAGCAACCGGGCTGCGCGGACGAACTCCAACTGCCCTTTTTCCGGAGCGATTCGCCCGATCACGCCGATGCGCCACGGATCGCCGTGTCCGCGTTTGTGCCGCGTGCATGTCTGCGGCGCGATGCCGTTGTAGATCACCCGCGTATGAGCGCCGTGATGCGGCGCCAGCCGATCGAGTACAAACCGGCAGGCCGCGATCACATGAGCGTTGGCGCTGCGCAAGGCCCGTCGCACCAGGCGTGCAGCCGAAACCTGTTCGACGATACTGTGCGCATGAAAGATCACGGGACGTCCGAATGCGGCCAGCGCGGCCGCGGGCAGCAGCCGCGGACCATTCACGTAGATCAGGCCGACGCCATGCCGTCGCACCAGCGCTTGAATCTCCAAGGCCTGGCGCGGAAGGTCGCAGGCAAATCGCGCCGCGTCCGTCCAGCCTTTCTGAAGCGATTGGTACGGTCCACAGGGAATCGCGTGCACCGTTGCACCATGCAGGCGAGCGCCCGCGGCGAGCGGACCGTCGCCGGGGATCGCCAGGTGCGTGGTCAACCCGGCCTCGATGAAGGCCGGAAGAAGGCTCAGCAGGCAGCGTTGGGCGCCCCCGAGTTGAGCGTATTGATCGAGCACCAGCACGTGGCCGTTCATCGCACCGCCATCGCCAACGCCCAGAAGTACAACGGAAGCACGCGCCAGTACGTGAACAGATCGCCGGAAAGCATTTGGAAAAGCTGTCCGATCCAGAAGCAAAAGATCCAGGCGCCAAAAAACGAACGTCGGGAATTCTCGCGGTGCGCCGCACGCCAAGCCGACCGCAAAATAGCGAAATTCAGCAGGCAAAACGCGGCCAGACCGGCGATGCCCGTCTCGGCCAGCAAACTGAGATACATGTTATCGGCGATCACAATGCGGCCGACGAAGTCAGAATAAGGCAGGGTCTTGTAACCGATGCCGAGGATCGCGTGCCACGGATGGTCCGCCAAAAACGCCGTAATCGTCCTCCAGTTCGCGACGCGCCCGGAAAGCACACTCTCGGGTTGCGAAAAGAATGCATGGGAGTAAGCGACGCGCAGCACATAGCTCCACGTGACTTCGGGGAAGAGTGCGAACGCGGCCAGCATGCCCGCGGCGATGCAACATATCGCGACGGCGAGAATTTTGCCAATTCTCAATCGCTTGCGCTCGAGCCAGAGCAGCGCAACGAAGGCAGCGCACAGGTTCAACAGTGACGCGCGCGAGTAGGAAAAGATCAGGGCCGCGAAGAATACCGGCGCTCCGAGGACTAGGGCCGCGGCAGACAACGGACGCTCGCGCTTCCGGCGCAGCAGGGCGACCGCGACCATTACCAGGAAAAATGCGCAGACATTCCCCAGCGTACTGGCTTCGTAAAAGACGCCCTGGGCACGGCGATAAACGCCTGACTCCAACCAGATGAACTGCGGCCCATAGCCGGCCGGCGCTGGGAACTGATAATAGAAATCGACACAAGCGAATACCGCCGACAAAACACCGCACCAATACAGCCGGCGCGCGCCGCTCATGCTGCTCTCGGGTGCAGTCGCGCCGGGTCCGTGCGCGCAATACAGAAACACGTAGACCGAGATCCCGAATAATAAAACGCGCGCCAGGCTTCCCGCGGCGATCGCCACTCCGGAGTAGAACATCGCGAGCGCCGAGCTCGATAACAGAACCAGACTAAAGACGGACATTGCGAACGTGAGGAGATCGCGCGGCAGGAGCCACGTCCGGATGCCGAGCGCGCCGGCCATCAGACCGAATGCGGCGAAGATCAATGCCACATGAGGTCCGGAATTGCCCAGAGCAAAAGGAAGCGGCGGCGCGACCAGCGCCGTGAAAAAGAAGCACCACAGCCAGCGATCGGCGCCACGCAGAATCCAGAACGCCGCCGGGATCGCCAGAGCCGGTGCACTCCACGCCAGCGCCATCGCGGGATTTGGCATGGCGGCCATCGCGACCGCGTAGGCGCCCAGCAATCCCGCAATCCAGTAATTCTGAGGCAGTTGGCGCGCGCCGGCGTCAATCGTCGCCATGGCTCGCCATCTGAAATCGCGCGTGGTGCGTCCATTGTTTCCGCGCCAGACCGAACGCCACCGTGAGGTACAGCAACGATCCGAAGAGTGCGAGCGAGACCGATCCGATTAAGATCAATGGGACTTTCGGCGAACTGGGCCGTTGCGGGACAATGCCCGGATCCATCACTCGCAGCCACTCAGACCGGGAATTCAGGCTGACCGGCAAATCCGCCAGACGTTGCGCAGAGGTCTCATACGAAGTGCGAGCTGCCTTTAAAGCCTCCTCGAGGCTAGCGTCCAGCGCGATTTGCCGGGCTAGCTCCGCGCTCTCTCGCTCGATCGCTGTGGTCAGGCCGGCCATCTGTTGCTCCAGGAGTTTCATGTGGGCGGGCGCTGCGCCGGGATCGGTCTGCTCGTCCAGAAGCTGTTCCTGGACACGCGATTTCAAATCGCTGCTCGAGAATATTTCTGACCGCAACGCTTCCTCCGAAGATGCGCCAGCCGCTTTTTCCCATGCCTCCTCTGCTGAGTCCAGACGGACCTTCGCCTGGTTGGCGGCTTTGGCGGCATCCTGAATCATTGCATCCACCGCCTCCCGGCTTCCGGAGCGATTCAGTTCCACGGTGCCATTGGCAATGAACTGCACCATCGCCTGGGCCGTTCCAGGATCGGGAAGCGTAACGCTGATCTGAAGCGCACGCGTATCGCGAAGTTTGTCTACCTTGAGCACGCGCCGCTTCAGGCTCTCGACAGGCGAGTTGTCGTGATCGCGCAGGTGGAATCTGTCAATCGCGCGGGCGAAGAGCTGGTCATTGGTCGCCAGAAGCTCATACGTCTTCAACGACTCCAGATACACCGTGCTGACGGCGGTGGCCATGCGCGGGTCGCCGTCCGCGGGAGGGTCGATCAAGATGGTCGCCGTGGATGTATAACGTTTGGGAAGCAAGAGGCTGGCTGCGACCGCGCAAACCACGGCGAACGCGCAAGCGAAGGCCACGAATCTCCACCGCGCGCGCAAAAAGTCGCAGTATTCGAAAACGTCGAACGAGTCATGCATACTCCGGCGCGTTGGGCCGTGTTTGCAGCGTAAGGGATGCGCGGACCGTTGCCAAGCTTAATCAGGGGGAAATTCCAAGAATTTACAAGAAAGGTACAAACCGCAAACAAACAAATGGCGACAGCGGCGAATTCACGTGGCATACTGCGGATGTTGGCTTGCCATGCGCGCCGCAATTGTCCATTACTGGCTGGTAAACATGCGCGGCGGCGAAAAGGTGCTGGAGGCGCTCTGCCGTTTGCTTCCGGACGCCGAGATCTTCACTCTGTA
>JASIGB010000584.1:0-3675 GCA_030045355.1 Bryobacteraceae bacterium | reverse complement strand
TTGGCGACGGCGGCGCGCAGCGTCCTGAGCTCCCCCGGTAGAGCGTTTACCGCCGCCTGGTACGCGTCCAGATATTCCGGATCGCCGGTCAGCAGGAATCCGCGCTGGCCGCTTTCGGCATCGCGGATGGAAGACATGGTGTCCTCCACCTGCTGGAGCAATTGGCGATTGTGCTGCACCAGCGGCGCGCTGCGCTGGAACGCGGACCAATCCTGGTAGGACAGAAACGTCACCGCCAACAGGATCAGCAACGCGCCGGCAAGATACCACCTGTCCTGTCTTCGAATTCGCTGCAAACTTCACTCCGCGGGAGTCTCTCTCGCCGGATGCTCCCAAGATTGTTTCGGTCCTAATGAGCAGCGTAGCAAATGCAGTCGGTTCGGACGGGCGTACAGTAATCGTTATGGCCCGCCGCCGTTTCTTCGTCGATGCCGTCCAGTCGGGGCGGGCACGCATCACCGGCCCCGACGCTTATCACCTGACCCGCGTGCTGCGCGTCGAACCCGGGCAACAGTTCGAGATCTCCGATAATCGCGCCGTCTATCTGGCTGAAGTGGACAGCGCACGCAAGGATCTGGTGTCGTTTTGCGTTCGCGAGACCGTAGCGGCGCCCGAGCCGCGGGTGCGCACGGCACTCCTCGCTTCCCTGATCCGCTTCGAGCGGCTGGAATGGATGATCGAGAAAGCCACGGAACTGGGCGCCGCGAGAATTGTGCCCGTCCAAGCCGACCGCAGCGAGAAAGGGCTGGAGAGGGCC
Organism: Bryobacteraceae bacterium; assembly: GCA_030045355.1. Classification (GTDB taxonomy): domain Bacteria; phylum Acidobacteriota; class Terriglobia; order Bryobacterales; family Bryobacteraceae; genus Palsa-89. Next base: position 2,918 of record JASIGB010000584.1, on the reverse strand, counting down.
GCGCGCAGACGGCTGCCCCGGTGGAACCGAATTGCGCGTGAGGCGAGCGAACAATCGCGCCGCGCGCATTTGCCGGAGATCGCCGAACCCATGAATTTGGGCGAAGCGCTCCAACTTGAAAGCGATTACCGTTTCGCCCTCGAAGAAGTCCAGGCGCCAGCCTTCCTTTCCCTCCTGCCGGCCGGGCGTCCGGAGGGCGCACGGGTAGCGATCCTGGTGGGACCGGAAGGCGGTTGGACGGACCGCGAGCGCGAGCGGATTTCGCTTTCCGGGTGGCATCCCGTTTCGCTCGGCCGCGACATCCTGCGCGCGGAAACAGCAGCCATCGCGGCTCTGGCCATCGTCAATGCAGCTTGGGAGGGCCCTTCCCGATGACTCTAGCGGATGTCTATCAATTCATGGCGGCCCAGAAGCTGGGCGTGCTCGGCTATCTTTCTCCGGACGGCGCGCCGCGGTCGGCACTGGTTGGCATCGGCGTAACTGCGGAGCTGGAGATCGTTTTCGATACCGTGAGCAGTTCGCGCAAGTATGGCTGTTTGGCCGCCCATCCAGCGGCCTCATTTGTGATCGGCTGGACGGGGGAAACCACTGTTCAGCTCGAAGGGCAGGCGTTCCAGCCCGCGGGCGCTGACCTGGAGCGCTATCAACAGATCTATTTCGCGGCTTGGCCCGAGTGCCGAAGCCACCTTAGCTGGCCCGGCATCGCTTACTTCGTGGTTCGTCCGAATTGGATCCGTTATAGCGATTACGATCAGAACCCGCCCGTGATTCAAGAGTTCAGCCTCTAAATTCTCTCCTCCAGGCCCCGGCCTTTTTAGAGCACCGGGCGACCTCATGGCCGCAATTCGTGAGCGCGACCAGGGCTTTGTTCTGAAAACCGAAAATCTTCCATAACTCACAAATCTAACGCCTTCATCGGCTTAGCATGTGGCCGCCGGACGCATTCGAGAACGCGAACCGGCAGAAAGAACAAACACCACATGAAAAAAATCACGCTTGCAATCGCTGTCCTGGCTGCCGCCGTCATCTCCACCGGCGCGCTTACCCGTCCGGCCGATCTTCCCCCTCCGCCTTGCGTTCCGGACTGCGCCATCAACATCCCCAGCTAAGAGGCTTTCCGAGCCCAATTTGCCCGCCGTGCTGCTATACTTAGCGGCACGGCGTGGAACTCTTTCGAATCCTGGAGCGTTGGCTTTGGATTGGCGCGACCGGGGCCGAAGTCCTGGTTCTGATCGGCCTGTTCCGCCAGCGGCTGCTGCGAAGATACCCGTTTTTCGCCATATTTCTCGCCACCGAAGCCGTTTGCAGCTTCATCTCGATGCCGCTCGACCCAAACAGCGCTGCTTATGCCCACGCCTTTAGGGTCTCCACGGTTCTATTGGCGATTATTCGCGTCGGTGTAGCGGGCGAGTTGTATGAACGGATTTGCGAGCACTTCCCTGGAATCGGGTGGTTCCGCGCAGGGATGGCCGTCGCGTTTATTGTGTTGGCCGCATTAATGGCAGCCTCGAACTTCCGGCCGGACTTGGCTCGCCTGGGCAGACTTCCCCTCACCGGCCTGTTGCAAGTGATGCGATTTCAGGGCGAAATTTTTGCGGGCGCGTTTATTCTCACCTGGGTTTTCCTGCACATGCTCAGCATAAAGCAGCCTTTTCGCCCGAATGTCTTAACACACTGGAGGATTGCGACCATCTACTTTGCGTTGAGCGGCTTATCGGAACTGGCGGTGGCGACCGTGGGGAACAAGGGCGTTTATCCGATCAGTTGCGTGATGCTGGCGGGCCAGATGGTATGTTTTTTCGCCTGGTTCCGGGGTTTGCGCCGCTCGGGCGAGCAACTCCCCGCGTTCCCGCGCCTATCGCTTGAACAGGTCCAAGCGGTGGAGGATTATAACCGCGAATTGTTGCGCACGGTTACGTCGTTGCCGGCACAAATTTCGGCGCGACAAGCAGAAAATCCAAACACTCCCGCACATCGCGCGCAGCTACCGTGACGCCTAGGGCATGCCGGTACCCGAGCCACCGCAAATAGAACAGCGATGATTCCGACAAAACGGTATGCGCCAGCAGAACCCAAAAGCTCCAATGTTCTCGCGACGCCATGGCTACCGTACGAAGCCGCCGCGCAGCACGGATTTCCCTTGTAAGACGGTTCACGTAATCGAAGTAACAACTGCGATGCTCGCGCCGCAATCTCTTCACCGAAGCCCGAGCGCCTTGCTCGATCAGGAATAATTCATCATCCTGCGCCAACAGCCGCTGCATCGGTGCATAACGCTCCCGGACGGGGAGTTCCTGCTCGTCGAACGGCAGAGCCAGCCGAACGTCGCCTCCCAACCGAGCCGACTCGGCCGCGAGCAACCGAATGAACCCATTGTTAATCTGCTGTATTGCCATCGATTTCCCCGCGCGGATTAGATAGAAACCCGCAGCGATTAACGAAATATATCCCGAATGCTTTCTGTTGTCAAGGCCGCAATTGTTAACTTTTATGACGGCCACGCGACACTTTTTGCCGCCTCAGATCGAGACCACCGCCGCACTGACCGGTTTCGATCCCACGGGAATTAAGGTGAATAACGGTCCCTTCTTCCAGCGCCTCTCTTCGCGCGCCGCGGCTGTGACGTTGGGAATGCGGATCACCGCCATGTCGCCGGAAACCTGGTTCAATACCAGGGCATATTTGTCGTCGGGAGTGATCGCAATATAGCCTGGCTCGGCGCCCACTGGTGTGACCATCAGCACCTTGCTGGTTTCGATATCCAGAATACTCACGTCCGCCGATTTCGGATTCGCAACAAAAAGATATCCCGGCGACGCCGACGCTGCCATCGCTCCGGGGCTGTGACCGGCCAGCACGGTCTGGCCGATTTGCGGTGTGTAGTAGGGATATACCACGACCACCGCATCCATCCCCTC
>JASIGB010000583.1:0-3940 GCA_030045355.1 Bryobacteraceae bacterium | reverse complement strand
CGCGGGCGTCGAGGCGGCGAAGGTTTGCCGTCTACCAGCAGGCCGCGTCTATATTGCAACGCGTAAGTCGGTGGACGCTTTCGGGCCTCATGAAGGCGAACCGGCTTACGCCTCGCACTCACTTCACCATATGCGCGCGATCCTTCTCGTTCTGCGTGCAAATCATTTCGAAAATATCGAAGTTGGGAATCAGATCGTAGGAAATCTTCACGGTAAACGGCCGCGTGTACAGCGCTGGATCGTCGAACGTCAGCTCGCTGTCCAGATGCCCGAAGTCGCGGCGGTGATAGCGCTCCGTTACGTGCATGTTTTCGTCGCGCGGATGCCCCATCCCGTCGATTGGTGTCCGATCGTTGAATCCCCGCGTTTCCACCACGAACGTGTCGCCCTCCCAGCGGCCGATGGAATATCCGAGATACGCCGGAAATTCGAACTCATCCGGAAATTGGCGCCCATCCACGAAAATCTGGCGGTGCATCCCGTCAACTTCGTACAAAATCACGGTCTCTTTGGGCGCTTGCACGATTTTCAGCGGCTCGGCCAACAGACCGGCCACCGGCCAGCCATACTCGCCGTGGCAGACATTGTCCACGCGCTGTTCGGCCGCCCGTTCCTTCATCGCCGCTTCTCCGGCTGGCGTCAAAAGCGATTCGCCGGGCTTCAGATCGGCGAACACGTTGAGTCCGTACTTATGCACCACTTCAAGCTCCATACCAAGTAGCGCGGATTCCGATTCCTTCTCGTACGCTGGGCCAAGGATGCGCTTGAATTCGGCCGCGGAAGTCTTCTCATGCGCCCAGACGCCCGTCAGATCCGGCTTGCCGTCGCGCGTGCGCGGCGTGGGCGCGGAAAGATCCGGCTTGCCGTCTTTCAACGGCGTGCCGGACGGCGAATAGTTGAGCCACTGGGCTTGCGCCACGCCCCGAGCAAGGATGGCGGCGACAAGAAGCCAACGATGTGTCATTTTCGATAATTCTAGCAAGCCGGTTCTTGACAAGCATGGCTTTCGCGCGAGCGATACACTGATGCGATGGTCTACTGGACGCCCCACGCCTCTTTCCGAAACGTCGCGTTTTGCTCCGTAGTGCTGTTTCTTGTGCTGCCCTTCTCAGGCCACGCGCAGCAGCCGGAGATCGGAGTTCCGGTTCCACCGTTAGGCCACGGTCCGTTTGTGTTTGACACCGCGGAGCAGCACAAGATTCAGGTCAGCGTCGTCGCCAAGGGACTGGTGCACCCGTGGGCGCTCGCATTTCTCCCGGATGGGAGCATGCTCATCACCGAGCGTCCCGGCAGAATTCGCGTCGTGCGCAATGGGGTGCTGGACCCGAAGCCGATCAGCGGCGTCCCGGAACCATTCACCAAGGGCAACGGCGGCCTGATGGATATCGCTTTGCATCCCCGCTTCGCTGAGAATCACCTGGTTTACTTCACCTACGATAAGCCGGTCGAGAACGGCAAAGGCGCACCCACCGTCGCGCGCGGCCGATTGGAAGGCGGTGCTCTCACCGATGTGCGCAGCATCGTGGTGACGGACGCTTATGAAGGAACTGGCGGGCTGAACGCACGCATTGTTTTTGGCCGTGACGGGATGCTCTACATGTCGACCGGCGGTAACGTAGGGTGGGTGGCGCAGGAGCCGGGCAGCCTGCGAGGCAAGATTCTACGGGTGCGCGATGACGGTTCGGTGCCTCCGGACAATCCGTTCATCGGGCGCGCCGGATACCGGCCCGAGATCTATACTCTGGGGCACCGCAATTCTTTGGGTCTTATCGTCCATCCGGAGAGCGGCGTCATCTGGAACAACGAAAATGGGCCCAATGGCGGCGACGAGATTAATGTCATTCTGCCCGGCCGGAATTACGGCTGGCCTGTCGTCAGCTTCGGGCGGGACTACGCAGGCCCCCGCATTTCAGAGAACCCCACGCGGGAAGGCATGGAAAATCCCATTGTCGTGTGGATTCCCTCCATCGCCGTAGCGGGCATGACGGTTTACACCGGCGATCGATTTCCGAACTGGAAGGGCAACGTTTTCGTCGGTTCCCTGCGCACGGGCGAGATTCCCGGCACCGGTCATCTGGAGCGCATCGTATTCAACGCACGGACCGAGGAAATGCGGCGCGAGTCCATGCTGGGCGTGTTGAGGCAGCGGATCCGCGAGGTGCGGCAGGGCCGCGATGGCTACCTTTATTTGTTGACTGACGAGGATGACGGCGCGCTCCTGCGGATTGAGCCGGCGCCATGAGTCCATCGCGTGCGCGGGTGTATACTGGCCAGCAGCCCATGAAAACCGGGGTGTTCCGCGCGATCGGAGTGTTGCTTGTGTTCGGGGCTGCATGCGCGCTGGCACAGCCTCCCGATTGGAACGGCTACTATACTCTCGCGAGCGGCCGCGACCTCGCGGGCATCGGCTATAAGCAGGACTTTCCCGGGGAGCAATTGAACAAGCTGATCGTCGCGCATCTCCAGCCCTGGGCCAAGGCGCGCATGGAAGCCACCGATGGAATCGCCGACGATACCGGCCAGGTCTGCCTGCCGGATGGAATCTTCCGCTACCCGAGCATGGCGGGCCGCTTCGTATGGGTTCAGGAGCGCGGGCGAATCATCATGGCGTTCCAGGAAGTCAACACCGCGGGTGTTCGGCGCATCTATCTGGATCGCGCGCATCCCACGGACCCGACCCCGAGTTGGAACGGCCATTCCATTGGCCGCTGGGATGGCGACACGCTGCTGGTAGATACGGTGGGGTTCAACGACAAATCCTGGCTGTTCGGCGGAATGGAGCCGCACACCGAGGAGGCGCACCTGATCGAGCGCATGCGGCAAGTGAAGGCGCCGGGCGGCGCTTCGGTATTTTTGGAAATCAACATCACGGTGGAGGACAGGCATGCGCTCACCTCCGCCTACCAATACAACCGCTATTACAAGAAGCAGCCGGATGGCGCGGAGATGCCCGAGGATGTCTGCAACGAGGATCCGGTGACCTGGAAGCACTACCGCAACGAAGCTCTGAAGAAAGAGCTCGACCGCTCGCACGAGGTCAAATGAGAGACTTGAAGTGAAGCCGCTGATCGCTACGTTTTTCGGAATTGCGCTTCTGGGCGCGCCGCTGTTCGCCCCGCCCGATCTACAGGGCGTCTATCAAGCCATCGCGAACGGCGTCACGCTGCCCGGAGGACTGAAAAATGCGGGATCGCCGGACGCCATCCAACTTGCGCCCACGGCGGCTCTCGAATCGCCAGCCAAAGGGTCACCAAACAACGACCCGTGGAAGATGTGCCAGCCCGTGGGTCCGTTTCGGATGATGGCTGTGGACGGGGTGAAGATCGAGCTCGCGCCCGCGGCGTCGAGGATCGTGATGTTGTTCGAGGATCTCTCGCACGGCATGATGCGGACGATCTATATGAAGCGCGGCCATCCGGAAAAGCTGGAGCCCACCTGGCTGGGGGACTCAGTCGGTCGCTGGGAAGGCAACGTTTTGGTCGTGGACACCGTGGGATTCAACGATGAAACGTGGTTGAATGGCAAGGGCGCTCAACACAGCGACGCTCTGCACCTGGTGGAGCGGATTCGTCCGGTTCCCGGCGGCCGCTATCTCGAATATAAAATGACGGCCGAGGATCCCAAGGCGCTGGCAAAACCCTACACCTACACGCGCTATTTCCAGAAGCTGGACGGCGAAATCATGGACGACGTTTGCCGCGATCAGGAATGAGCTACGGCTCGGCGAAGCTGGACTCGACCGACGGACCCTCGATCGGTTCCACTTCCACGGGCCGCGTGGTCTTAGCGCGGCGGCTGAACAGCAGAATGGCAGCGGTCGCGATCCAGAGCGCGAGCTTCGCGATTTCCAGCACGCCGTACAATCCATGCAGCCGCCAAAACTGGTTGTAAGCGGCCGAGCCGATGCCCGAGCCGAAATCGATCAGCCGGCCGGTCGCGA
>JASIGB010000056.1:0-10126 GCA_030045355.1 Bryobacteraceae bacterium | reverse complement strand
TGAATCTGTTTCTGGTAGGCGTCGGACTTCGCACTGGCGACGAACAGCGCGCCTTCGTCGGAATTCGTACCGATTAGCACGGCTGTGTCGTTGTAGCGTTTTTCCGAATAGAGTTTGTACTGATCGCCCAGCAGCACGTAGCCGTCGAAGTTCGGCCAAGAGCCGCCCAATCCCGGAGGCGAAGCTTTCAGGATTTCCTCCGCCGATTTCTTCCGCGCGTCGGCGATGGAGGTGACGCCCAGCTTGGCCAGGAATGCCTTCCCGTTCTTCTCCGCGGTGGCGAGGGAATCCATGTTGGCCCCGCCTTCGGCGGGCGTCTCGCGTTCCGGCCCGAAGTTACCGCCGCTCTCGGAAATCGCGCCGCGGAACAATCCCTTGGCGAGCGGCGATGCCGAAAGCATGCTCACCGAAATCCCACCGGCCGATTCGCCGAAGATGGTGACGCGATTCGGATCGCCACCAAACGCGGCGATGTTGCGCTTCACCCACTGCAATCCGGCGATCTGGTCGAGGAGTCCGTAATTACCCGAATGGCCGCCTTGCTCGGCCGTCAGCTCGGGATGGGCCATGAACCCCAACGCGCCCAGCCGATACGCCACGCTCACCAGAACCACGCCCTTCTTGGCCAGATTTGCGCCGTTGTAAGTGCCGATCGAAGTGGCGCCCGCCGTGAAGCCGCCGCCGTAGATCCAGACCATCACCGCCAGCTTTTCGCGCGGCGACTTGGCAGGCGTCCAGACGTTGAGATAGAGACAATCCTCACTCACCGGGACCTTTTCCATCCCCAGAGCCTCGAATGCGATCGGAACCTGGGTGCATCCCGGCGCAAACTTGTCAGCGTTGCGGACTCCGGCCCATGCGGCGGGCGCCCCGGGCGCACGCCAGCGCAAATCGCCGAGCGGCGGCGCGGCGAACGGAATGCCTTTATAAACCGTGACGCCGTCTTCCATCGCGCCCTGGACCAGGCCCGATTGCGTGCGAACGGGTTTTGGCGTTTGCGCGGCCAACTCCAGCGCACCCACAAACGCAACCAACGCGACCATCGTTAGCTTTTTCACCATTGCATCCCTGCCTTTCGTTGCCGCCATTTAGTGTATCTCTGTTGAGACAGAAGCGGCGTTCGACCGGCCGAGTCTCGCATATAATCGTTAGTACTGTTTCGCTGAATCAACTCGATTCGTGGGTAGGAGGCTGTTTTGCTGAGAGGCTCCAAGTGTGGGTTTTCGGGTTTGGCCATGGTCGCGCTTGTTGCGGCGCTGAGCGTGGCGTCTTCGAAGGCTCAGGTCACCGTCGGCGCTTCCATCACAGGCCGCGTGACGGATCCCTCCGGGGCGGTGGTTCCGGGCGCGACCATAACAGTGAAAAGCCTCGATACGGGTGTGTCGAAAACGGTGACTACGGACAGTTCGGGCGACTACACCGTACTGGGATTGCCGGTCGGCCCGCAGGAAGTGACCGCCGTCAGCGTCGGCTTCATTCTGTCGGGCCCCGCTCACGTGACGCTGGTAGTGGGTCAAGAGGCCGTGGTGAATTTCGCTCTCCAGCTTGGAACTGGCGAGGTGGCGACGCGCGTCACGGCTGAGACGCCGCTGGTCAACGCTACCACCGAACAGGTCTCCGGCGTTGTCGGCGAGAAGCAGATCAAGGATCTGCCGTTGAACGGCCGCAGCTACGACGATCTGATCACGCTGAATCCAGGCGCCGTGAACTATAGCGCGATGAAGAGCGCGAATACCAGCACGAGTGAAGGCAACACGTTCTCCGTCGATGGCCGCCGGACGTACGAAAACCTGTTCCTGGTGAACGGCATCGAGTACACAGGCACGAGCCAGCTCGGCATCACACCCGGCGGCGCGAGCGGCGAGCTGCTGGGCGTGGACGCCATTCGCGAGTTCAACGTGCTCACCGACACTTACGGCGCCGAGTACGGCAAACGCGCCGGAGCGCAGGTGATGGCGATCACGCAATCGGGAACGAATCAGTTGCACGGGACGCTGTACGAATTTCTGCGCAACAGCGACCTGGATGCCCGCAACTTCTTCGATGAGAATTTTGTTCCGCCCTTCCGCCGCAACCAGTTCGGCGCGTCGCTGGGAGGGCCGCTCAAGAAAAACAAATGGTTCCTGTTCGGAAACTGGGAAGGCTTCCGGCAGGTGCTGGCCGAGAGCAGCGTGAGCATTGTCCCCACCGTTGCGGAACGCCTGCTGGCCACTCCGGGCATGCTGCCCTATACGCAGCTCTGGCCGCTGCCGAACGGCTCGCCGTTGGGCGGCGGAGTGGCACTGTCCTACAACAATCCCCGCCAAACCGTATTGGAGAATTTCGGAACCGTGCGGACGGATTACATCCTGAGCGATCGCGATACCTTCTCGGCTGCTTATACCATCGACGACGGCAACAGCACCATTCCGCAATCGGACCCCTTGTTTGGGGCGTTCGAGCCGCTGGCTACGCAACTGGCGAGCGTGGAGGAGACGCACGTCATCTCGCCCGAGATTCTGAACACATTTCGCGCCGGATTCTCGCGCGCCTCGTTCGCCTATGACCCGGTAGATTTCGTCAGCTTTCCCGCCGACACTGACTTCGTTACCGGATTAGGACCGGGCGGCATCGTGATCGGCGGCGGCGTCACCACCACCAACGGCGGCACCATCACGTCCGCCGGGCCGAACAACGCCTCCGACGTCTGGAATCGCAGAAATCTGTTCACCTACACCGATAGCGTGCAGATCATCAAAGGCCGCCAGCAGATCACCGCGGGCCTTTGGTTCCAGCGCATCCAGGAAAACGACGACACGGCTTCCCGTCAATTGGGGCAGGCGAGCTTCGCCAGCCTGGCCGCGTTCCTCCAAGGCACTCTCACCACGTTCCAGGTGGTTCCCGACGCCAACGAGCTCGGATGGCGCAGCCTGTTCGGCGCGGGCTACTTCCAGGACGCGATCAAGCTGACGCCCAACCTGACGCTCAGCGCCGGCCTGCGTTACGAATTCACCATGGGCTGGAATGAGGAATCCGGCCGCGCCGCCAATTACGTCCCAAGCTCCAACGGATTCTTAGAGACGAAGCCGATTGTGGGCAATTCCGTCTTCACGCAGAACAACGCCACGCACCTGCTCGGCCCACGCGCCGGCCTCGCCTGGGATGTTTTCGGCAACGGAAAAACCGCGGTTCGCGCCGGCTGGGGCATGTATTACTCGCTGATCGACGATTTGAGCTTCCTGCTGAACTCTCTTCCTCCGTATAACGGCACCGTGACGCTCAGAGGATTGCTGCCATCGCAGGTTCCATTGACAGCGGGCGTGCCGCCGTCGCCCGCTACGATTTTCGCTCCGGAGGGTATCCAGCCCAACGCCAAAACCCCGACCGTCCAGGAATGGAATTTCACCATCGAACAGCAACTCGCCCGCGACACCGTGCTGCGCGCCTCTTACGTGGGTTCTTTCGGGTATCACGGGTTCGTGAGCGTCGATCCTAACGCCATTCCGCCGACGGTCTGCACCAGTTCGGCGGGTTGCTCGGCGGGCGGCAATCTCAAGAGCGGCAGCATCGTGCCGCAAGGAACGCTCTACGTTCCCGGACCCAATGCCGCCCTGCCCAATCCGAAACTAGGCGCGGGATTTTTCTGGTACACCGAAGGCAACAGCAGCTACAACGCGCTGCAGTTGGATGTGCTCCATCGCTTCAGCAACGGACTGCAGTTCCGCGCCAATTACACGCACTCCAAGGACCTAGACATGAACTCGGCGCTGACCGGTGCGCAGGCCAACAACCAGCCGCAAATGATCCTGGACCCCTACGATGTCCGGCGCGATTGGGGACCGTCGGCGTATGACATTCCCAACTCGGCGAGCCTATCGGGAACCTACGATCTGCCGTTCGGGAGAGGCAGGGCGCTTGCGAACAACTTGGGCTCGTTCGGCGATCATCTGGTGAGAGGGTGGCAGCTCAACGCGATCGTTTCGCTGATGAGCGGTTTCCCGTTCACTCCGGAGGTGGGGTCGAACCAGTCCGGCGACGGCGATACCAGAGACCCCGACCGCCCGTCTCTCAATCCGAATTTCACTGGACCAATCATCACGGGCAATCCGAACCAGTGGTTCAATCCGAAGGCGTTTATTCTGCCGGCGGCCGGGACATTCGGAAATATCGGACGCGGGGTCTTGACGGGGCCGGGGCTGGCGGATCTGGACGCCTCGCTGTTTAAAACCACCGCGATCACAGAGCGCACCAGTTTGCAGTTCCGCGCGGAACTTTTCAACGCGCTCAACCATGCGAACTTCGCCACGCCCAACGCAACCGTGTTCTCGAGCGGCGCTTATAGTCCGTCGGCGGGACTGATCACCGCGACGGCAACCACGTCGCGGCAGATCCAGTTTGGATTGAAGCTGATTTTCTGAACTACTGCGCTTTGTGCGCGAACACCTGCACGTCGATGTCGGAGCTCTTGTCCCATCCGGCGCCTCTGCCGTCGAACACGCTCTCGAACTTGCCGCCGGAGGTGAACAGCAGCATTTTGCCGTCGGCGCCATCCTGCTTGGAGCCGGAAAATTCGGCATTGCTCGCGGCGTTGAACCATGCATAGGTCTTGCCGGCGTTTTCCGGCCGGGTCCGTCCGAGGCCGAAAGCGGCGAAGCTATATTTCGCGCCGCCCTGCACCGCCAGGTTCAGGCCGGTGAAATCGACCTGCCAGACATGCAGATTAGCTCCGAAATCGTCGTACGAGCCGGCGCCGGATTTCGTGAGGTCCGAGATCACAACGTGCGAATTGGCCGCCACGTCGCTTCCCGCTTGGAGCTGCGCCGCGACGATGGGGGTCAGCCCTTCGCGATCGCCGCCGAAGTACAGGCGAACATCGTGGTAGAAGTCGCCGAGGTGCTCGGCCTCGCTGGATGCCGCGCCGGGAACGGTCCAGACGCGAATGGAATCGATCACCCAGGATTCTCCCGCGGCGCCGATGCTGAAATCATCGCCCAGGAAGCCGCTATCGTACGAGCTCCAGCGAACGTTGCTGCGGTATTCGCCCGAGGCGTTATTCAAGTTGGCCTGCGCCAAGCCGCGGTCCACCACCAGCGCCGGACTGGCCGCGAAAACCGGACATGCCAGCGCAAAGCCCAAGACAATGCAAATCGAAAATGTTTTCCGTTGACTGAGAGCGTGCATAGGTCCTATTGTACTTCGTACGATACGGAAGAAAAAGGCTCACCGCGCGAGCGCCGCCTCCGCGGCGTCGGACTCGGGAGTGAGCACGCGCAAGTTGCTACCGTCCAGCTCCCATCCGGCGGCGGCCAGCCGCTCTGGCGCGGCGCTGAACACGATGTGGAACACATTGCGATCCTGCGGCGCGGCCAGGCGCTTGCCCGCCCGCGGCGTAACCACGGCCAGGTACTTGAGGATGGTGTAAACATCGGCTTCTTCGGGAAGCTGCCAGTCCACCTCCTGGGTGCAGAAGCGGATGCGCGAACCGCGCTCGGAAAAGTTCCAGGCCAAGTATGCGCAGCGATCGATGGCGGATTCGAACCACGCCGCCTGGGCGGCCGGCGTGTCCAGATCGAGAAAGAATGCTACGGATTGCTCGCGCTCCCGCGCGAATTCGCGGACCTGCAATTCTCCGGTGTGCGCGGTGGCTTTCCAATCCACGTGGTGCGCGCTCTCCAGTGCCTCATAAGGTCGGATGCGATAAAAGTCGTGTCCCTGGCCGCGATAGAACGACGCGATTTCGCCTTGGAGGGTGATCAGCAGCTCCTCGAAGCCGGGCTGCGGGTCGACGGAAGGGTAGACCAGGATATCGCGCGCCAGGCGCACTTGGATGCGGCGCTCGGCGAAGCCGAACGGAAAGCGTGTGGAGAAGCGAAAGCTGTTTTGGCGGTAGGCTCCCCGATGTGCGAATATCAGCTCCACGGGCGCTTCAATGCTGGCCTTCCCCGGAATGACGGGGAAATACAAGGGATGTGAAAGCCCGCTGTCGGTCGAGCCGGCTACCTGGATGGAAAACGACGGCATCCAGCGTTTCGTATTGCGGATGGCCACGCGTCCCAACAGTTTCCGGCGGGCGCACAAATGTTCGGGCAGCAGGAAATCGAGCTCCAGCCCGGAGAGGGAGAGGCGCCCGATGAATCCCGACACCATCCAGGTGGCCAGCAGCAACGCCAGGATGAGGAAGAGCAGGTTATTGGCTGAAATAAAGGCCGCGAGCGACACCAGTACGCAAGTCAGGGTGAACAGCAGCCCGAGGCGCGTCACTTGTTGGCGGGTACCCTGATCGAGCGCCGAGCGCAGCCAGGGCCATGGTCTCAGCACTCCTCCAACATACCGTAGGCCGGGGCTGCATCGTCCTAAAGCCTCTTATCGGAGCTGCCGATTTCTGATTGGATCAATCGAACCCAACTATCCATGGAAGCCTCCCTGACCGCATTGGCCGAACATCTCCAAGCGCGCGAGATCCTGGGCCGCCTGGAATCCCTGGTAAACGCCAGTCCGATCGCGATGTTCACCTGCAAAGTCGGGGGGGATTTCGCCACCACCTTCGTCACCCAAGGCGTCAGGGCTCTGTGGGGGTATGAGCCGGAAGATTTCCTGACGATACCGGAATTTTGGGCCGAGCACGTCCATCCCGAGGACGTGGCCGCGGTGTTTCGCGAGTTGGACCGGCTGCCGGAACTGGGAGCCCATGGCTACGACTACCGGTTTCGCACCCAGAGCGGCGAGTACCGCTGGACGCACGACGAGGTTCGGCTGGTGAGAGATGCGGCGGGAAATCCGCTGGAGATCGCGGGTTATTGCTTCGACATCACCGAACGGAAGCTGGCCGAGGCTGCGCTGCGGGAGAGCGAAGCGCGGCAGAAGATTATCTTCAACTCCACTTCGGATCTGCAGGCGCTCTTTCGCGTCCAGGACGAAAGCTTCGTCACCGAGTCCATCAACCGCGCCATGGCGGAGAATTTTCAGGCGAGAATGGGCCAGGACGCGGAGCGGTTCCTGGGCCGGGACTTCTCCGAGCTGCTAGCCGCCACGGGTCTCGCGGCCGAGGATATCGAAAATCGCCGCCAACTTTACCGGCGCGTTACGGCCGAACGAACGATGGCTCGTTTCGATACGCCTGCCTCGGACCTGCGCGACCCGCTGGAGGTCACGGTTTTTCCGGTTATCGATCAGGGCGGAAATTGCACCCACGTGTTGTGGAACGGCCGCAACATCGCCCGGCGGCTTCAGGCCGAGGCGGCCCGGCGCGAGAGCGAGGAACGCTACCAGTTGGCGACCGACGCGATCCACGAAGGAATCTTCGATTGGAATCTCGTCACCGGTGAGTATTACCTCTCGCCACGCTATAAGGAAATTCTGGGCTTCGGCGACGACGAGCTGGCGAGCGATCCGGGATCCTTCTTCGGGCGCATGCATCCGGACGATAGCGCCCGCATGCTGGAAAACGTGGAGCGCTATAATCGCGACCTGGCGCGGGACCGGTTCAGCGATGAGCTGCGACTTCGGCACTGCGACGGAACTTACCGCTGGGTGGTTTCGCGCGGCCGGATCGTCCGTAAAGAAGATGGCGTACCGGCCCGGATCATCGGCGCCATCGGCGACATGACGGAGCGCCTGGAGTCCGCCGCGAATCTGGCGGCGAGCGAGCAGCGGTTGCGAGACATCATCGAGTCCCTGTTTGGTTTTGTCGGAGTTTTCACCTTGGATGGCCGGTTGATCGATTGCAATCATGGCACGTTCGACGCCTCTGGTATCGGACCCCAGGACATCATCGGCCGTCTCTTCTGGGACACCCCGGGTTGGCGTCACGATCCCGCGCAGCAGGATCTCATGCGGGAAATGCTGGCGCGGGCAGCGGCGGGGGAGGTGGTTCGCTTCGAAACCAGGCCGCTGATTCGCGGGCAGCAGGAGATCGTGGTCGACATGACGCTGGGGCCGCTGCGCGACCGGCAAGGGAATATCTGCAATGTTGTGGCGCACGGAATGGATATCACGCCGCGCAAGCAGGCCGAGGCGGAGCTGCTCGAAGCCAAGGAAGCCGCCGAGTCCGCCAGCCGCGCTAAGAGCGAGTTCCTAGCCAACATGAGCCACGAAATCCGCACGCCGATGAACGGCATCATCGGGCTGACCGAAGTGCTGCTCGACACCTGTCTCGAACCCGACCAGCGGGAGTATCTGACCTTGGTGCAGCAGTCAGCAGCGTCGCTGCTCACCATCATCAACGATATTCTCGACGTTTCGAAGATCGAAGCGGGCAAGCTGCGGTTAGTGAGCGAGGAATTCGATCTTCGCGAGGTGGTGCTCGACAGCTTGAAGGGCCTCAAAGTGCCTGCCGAGAGCAAGGGCCTGAATCTCTCTTCCGCGGTGGATCCCGAGGTGCCTCTTGCGATGCGCGGCGATCCGGGACGCCTGCGCCAAATCCTCCTTAACCTGGCGGGCAACGCCATCAAGTTCACGGAACGCGGCGAGGTATCGGTGTCCGTGGAACCCTGGCGCGAGACGCTCGGGTTCCTGCACTTCGCCGTGCGCGATACGGGCATCGGTATCCCCGCCGAAAAACAGGCGCTGATTTTTGAGGCGTTCACGCAAGCCGACGGATCGTACACGCGAAAATTCGGCGGTACGGGTCTGGGTTTGACCATCGCCAGCCGTCTGGTCGAGATGATGGGCGGACGTATCTGGGTGGAGAGCCGCGAAGGACAGGGCAGCACGTTTCACTTTACGGCACGGCTGGCGTCTGCTCCGATGGACGTGGGCGCCGGCGGTTTGGACGACGATTAAAGACCTGCTCGACTATAAGCCGGTTTCTGTACCCCGAAGGGCGGCAGTCATTCCTCTGGGCCTGGCATTACTGCCAGGCTCTAGCAACCTACCCGGAAGTCGAACGGAGCGGGCCGCTCCTCCTCCCCTATTTGGTCTTGCTCCGCATGGGGTTTTCCCTGCCGGAGGGATCGCTCCCTCCGCGGTGCGCTCTTACCGCACCTTTTCACCCTTACCGGAGACCAGCTTGCGCCAGATCCGGCGGTATATTTTCTGTGGCACTTTCCGTGAAATCCGCTTTGGTACGGATCCCCCCGGCCGTTAGCCGGCATGCTGCCCTGTGGAGACCGGACTTTCCTCCCGCCCCAGCGCAAGCTGCGCCCAAAGCGAGCGACCACCCGTCGAACAGGCCTCGCTTCAATTTTCGCAGAAAGCCCGGACTTAAGAAACGGCCGTCGCCGCCGCGCGGTCTTGATCCGCATCGGGGCCGACATCCCGGGGGTGTTCGCCCGATTCGTGATAGTCCATCTCGGTGTTGACCGCCCAAATGTTCGATTTGTCGCGACGCCCGGCGATGATGTTGTCCACCGCCGTCATGGCCGTCAGCATGGAATGATCCTGGTTGTTGTACTTGTGCATGCCATTGCGGCCGATCAGGAACAGGTTCTGATACTGGTCCAGGTATTCCCGCAGGATGTCGAAGCGATCATAAGTTCCGAAGTAGGCCGGATAGGTTTTCTCCATGCGGATGACGGTGGCGTCGAGGAAATCGGCGCGCGAGGCAATGCCCATCTTTTCGACCTCGGCGAGGGCCAGGGCGATCATGGCCTGGTCCGGTTTGCGCCATAGCTCGTCGGTGTCGTTGCAGAAATATTCCAGCCCGATCCAGACCTTATCGGGATCTTCCACCAGGTAGGGACTCCAATTGTTGAAAATCTGCATCCGGCCTGCCAGCACGTCCGCCTCCTGGACGTAGATCCAGTTGTCCTTCAACAGGCGCTCGCCGGCATCGCCCAAGCGCAGGCGTTTGAGCAGCAAACCCACCGTGATGAAGTCGCGGTACAGGAGCCCCTCGCTGATCTCGGACACTTCGGCGGGAACCGGCGCCTGAAGGCCCCGCACCAACTCCTTCACCGGCATGGTGGAGAGGGCATATTGCGCCGGGAAAAAGCGCGGTTCGCCGGCGTTGCTGCGCGCGGTGACCCCGGTGACGCGATCGCCCGAGGTGTGAACGCACGAGACCGTCCATCCAGTGAGGATTTCGCCGCCCGCGGCGCAGACTTGCTTCGCCACTTCCTCCCAGAGCTGACCCGGGCCGAATTTGGGGTAGAGGAACTTCTCGATGAGCGAAGTTTCCGTGTCCTTTTGGCCGATGCCGGCCGGTCCG
>JASIGB010000582.1:0-6087 GCA_030045355.1 Bryobacteraceae bacterium | reverse complement strand
AGAACAGCGCCATCTTCTCGCGCAGCGGCTGAGGGCTTGTTAGCATGCGATCCGCCCACCAGTACGCCACGCGATTGGTTTCGAGCGCGCTCGCCCTCAGCCAATAGAAGAATTCGTTCACCACCGGCTGCAGCCGCCGGTCGCCCTCCGGCTTGACTTTGATCCCCAGCGCTTCACCGGTCTTCTTGGCCTGATCGGTCACCGCCGGCCGGCTGGGAGGGAAAGGTTCCAGACCCGGATCGTGAATGCCCGATTCGTCGAACGGCGCGAGCGCATTCGCATCGGTTCCCTCGAATCGAACCAGCCGCGCCACCGCCTGCTCCGGCGTCAGCTTCGCCAGCGCCTCGATCTCCTGCGGCGTGCCTCCGAATCCCGCGCGCTCCAGCAAATGCGCGGCGAAATCGTAATTCCAATCCGCGGCCGCAATGAGTTTCAGATCGTTCTGCCACGCCGCCGGCCCCGCTTTCTGGGCCACGGCCGCGGCCGGCCAGATTAGCGCCGCGACGAGAACCCCAACCGCCTCCATGCGTCGAAGCATGCCAGTCTCCTTCTGCTTATCAAAACTATCCCACGAATGCCCGGCCGATGCTAGCCAGCCCACCGAGGCGCGGGCGCACCTCAATACGAAAAAGTAAGCTCGCCCGCGCCCTCGTTGTGGGCGACTGACTTAGAAGCGCAAAGGGTGCGGCGCGCACCACAAAACGGGCCAGGAACGGTTCGCGCCGCGCCCCGTTTTGCGCGAGTTCCTCAATAGCGTGACGCGAGACGCCGGAGCGCCGCGTCGATCGGGAGCAACAAGCGCAGCCTTTCGCCGGGCAAAACAGTAAACCCGTGTCGCTCATAAAAGCGTTGGGCGGATTCGTCCTTCGCGTCGACGATCAGGGCGAAGACGCCCATCTCCGCCCGCGTCACACGTTTTGGCGCATCGGCGATCAACACGCCGCCGAGGCCGAGCCCTTGATACGAACGCGCGACGGCGAGACGGCCCATCAATGCTGCCGGTACAACGGGGTAACGCGGCAGTTTCTTGATGATCCGCGGAGATACGGCTTCCAAAGCAACGCTGGTCGCGCTCAAAGTATAGTAGCCGGCGATTTCATCCTTCTCCCGGCTCACAGCGACAAAGCAGGTCGCGATCCGGCGACGGACATCTTGAGATGCCTGCGTCCTAAAATACCGATCGAGCGGCTCGGAGCCGCACACGAACCCGGCTCGATCGTGCTCAGCGCTGAGCGGCTCAATCCGGAAGGTATCGCTCACTTATTCCTGACGAGAACCCCATGTCGCGCGAAGGCTTTCTTCAACGCAGGGGCCGGGGCAGGGGGCTTCGTGAGAAGTTTTACGAAGTGTTCTTGCGCCGCGAGCGACAGCCGGATCACCTCGACCTCCGATACCGTCTTTTGCGCAGCCTCTTGAGCGGCGGCGACGACAAAATCGCTGACCGAGCGTCCCTGGATTTCAGCGGCGCGCCTGACCACCGCCAGCGCATCGGGTGCGATGCGCGCTTCCAGACGTGCGGTTCGGGTGGTGTGGTTTTGCGCCATATTGCGCTCCAAACGGTGGCGCCATCTACAATGTACGTCATTCCACCGTACAGGGCAAGTGCCAGCCAGGTGCGAGCCAAGACTGGTGCGAGCCAGGATGGGACGTTCCCTTATCTACTCATCGCCACCGGCCTGCGTCCTGACGGTCCGCCTGCGCGAAATCCCGCACATGCCCAATCCTCGACCTCTCGCGTATCGTTGAACCCTTCTAGGCTCAGCAATTTGCATTAACCCGCTTTTGGCCTAGCGGATGCCCCACACAAAGCGACGGCGTACGTAGCTTGAAAGCCGAATAGCACAAACGAACTTCGAGGACCAATATGTCAAACATCGTAAAGCTCACCGCACTCGCCATCGCCGGGCCGCTGCTCAACTGGGCCCAGGCGCCCACGCCTGCGGGCGTTCCCGCGCAAATTGTCGTGACCCTGGGCCACCATTACGGCCAGCCGCCGCCCGTGCTCACGAAATACGATTTGACGGTGAGTGAGGGCTATCAATCCCTGCCCGTGACAAATCTCATTCCGCTGCGTGGCGATCGCGCCGGTCTTGAATTGTTTCTGCTGGTGGATCACTGCTCCAACTGCGAACCCGGCTCCAAATTCCAGGAGTTGAGCCAATTCATCCGCTCGCAACCGCCCACCACTTCCATCGGAATTGCCTACATCCTCAATGGCCAGCTACAGGTGGCCGTGAATCCCACTACCGATCGGGACCGCGCCGTCAGCGCGCTGAACACTCCAGAAGGCAGCAAACCCGCCAGTCCGTTCAATGCGCTCGCCGAACTCCTGCGCACCTGGCCGAAGACCTGTGCGCAGGGCGCCTGCCGCCGAGCTGTGCTCATGATCTCGAACGGCATCAATCCCGCGGCTGCGGACAAGCTGCAAGATCCGACCGCCGAGGCCGCGCTCGCAGCTGCCCAGCGCGCCGGTGTTCCGATTTACGTCATTTACAATCCCAGCGCCGATTACTTGAAAACGGATGCGTCCGTGCTCTACTCCGGCCAGGTTCAGCTCTCGCACGTGGCCGATGAATCCGGCGGTGAGGCCTATTTCCTCGGCTTCGGTCCTTTGCCGTCGCTGGGTCCGTTCTTGGCCGACCTGTCCGACCACCTCGCCAATCAATACTTGCTCCAATTCACCGCCAATCCCGCCCAGGCCGCCGACGGGCTGGAGCACGTGACCGTCAAAACCAACAGCTCCGCGGTTGAAGTGATGGTACCGGACAAAGTCTACGTTCCTGCCGCCGCGCCGCCCGCATTCGGTGAGGACCGGCCGTGAAGGGCATTCTCAAACTCGCCTATAAGCTGCTGGTCAACGACAAGGCCAAGTTTACGGCGCTGCTGGTGGGCATCACCTTCGCCGTTTTCCTGATGATCGCCATGACCTCGCTGTTCGCCGGCGTGCTCAAGCGCGCCTCGGCCACGGTGATCAATCTGGGAGCGCCGATGTGGATCATGGACCCCGCGGTGCAAACCGTCGCCAACACCATCGGCATGCCCGATTACGTGCTGGACGCCGCGCGCAGCATCCCCGGGGTTCAATTCGCGGTCCCGGTCTACTCAGGCGGCGCTCTGGTGAAACTGGCTGATGGGTTCTACCAGGCTGTGAACGTCGTCGGACTTGACGACAACAGCCTGTTCGGCCGGCCACGGCTATTGCAAGGCAAGATTGAAGATGTCTATGGCGAAAATGCCTTCCTCGTCGTGAAGGACACCGAGTTCTCCAAACTCGAAAATCCTCGCCTGGGTACGGAATTCGAGCTCAACGATCACCGCGGCGTCATCGTAGGCATCGCCCAGGTGGCATCGAGCGGCCTGTTCGGTGTCCCGACACTCTACACAACGTACGAGCGCGCTTTGCAGTACATTCCCAATCCGCGCTTCACCATCTCTTACGTTCTGGTCCGCCCGAAGAGCCCGGCCGACGTGCTCCGCATCAAGCAGCAAGTCCAGGCGCTGGGATACCTGGCGCTCACCGAGGACGAGTTCATGAGCAAAATATCGGATTTCTATATGTTCCAGACCGGCCTCGGCATGAACCTGCTCATTATGACCGCCATGGCGTTCGTCGTTGGCCTGTCGATTTCCGGCCAGACCTTTTACACCTTCGTGCTGGAGAACCTGGAGAAGTTCGGGGCTCTCAAAGCCATGGGCGCGAAAAGCCGCGAATTGATTTTCATGATCCTGTTCCAGGCCAGCTTCGTCGCCCTCACCGGCTATGGTCTGGGCATCGGGCTCTGCGCTCTCACGATCGCGCTCGCCAAAATGCGACTGCCCGATTACGCCGCCATGATCACCTACTGGAATCTGATCCTCGCTCTGGTCATGGTGGTGATCATCGCGGCCGTGTCCAGTTATTTCGGCGTACGCCGGGTGCTGCGCATTGAGCCGTTCGACATTTTCCGAGGTTGATGATTATGGCTGAAGCCGCGATTCGAGCATCGGGCGTGATCAAGTGGTTTGGCGTTGGCGAAGCCAGAACCCAGGCCCTGCGCGACGTGACCCTGGAAGCCGATTTCGGCGAAATGCTCTACATCGTCGGACCCTCCGGCAGCGGCAAGACTACGCTGCTCAGCGTCCTGTCCGGCATTCTGCGGCCGGATTCCGGCGCGGTCTCCGTCGAAGGCGCCGACATCTGGCACATGTCCAGCGATAAGCTGGCCGACTTCCGCCTGCACAAGATCGGCTTTGTGTTCCAGGATTATCATCTGTTCCCGCGCCTGACCACGGCCGAAAACGTCGCCGTGCCCTTGATTCTCAAGCGCCAGGATTGGGACCGAGCGATCGTGGAAGCCAAGAAATATCTTGAAATCGTCGGTCTGAAGGGCCGCGCCGACCTTCCGCCGGTGAAACTCAGCGGCGGCGAACAGCAGCGCGTCGCCATCGCGCGCGCCATCGCCGGACAGCCCGACATCCTCATCATGGATGAACCCACGGCCTCGCTTGACGGTGATACCGGCCACTCCATCGTCAAGTTTGTAAAACAGAACATTCTCAACGACAAGCGTTGCATCCTCATCGTCACCCACGACGCCCGCATCTCCGAATTCGCCTCGCGCATTTTGAAGATGGAGGACGGCCGGCTGACAGGAATCGAAAAAGGAGGCTCGGCATGAGAAAGCTGATCTTCACGCTGTCATTCATAGGCCTGTTGGCCGGAGGCGTCACGGCGTATCTCTCGGCCATCGTGCAGCCTCCGCTGCCGCCCGCGTTCGCCCCGCCCACCAATCCTTATCCCCAGGGCATCTATGCCGAGGGCATGGTGGAGAGCGCGCAGGCGAGCGGTGAAAACATCAATGTCTATCCCGAAGTCTCGGGCACGGTAAAAGAGATTCCGGTGCGCGAGGGGCAGGATGTCAAAAAAGGAACCGTCCTGCTGGTGATCGACGATTCCATCCAGCGCGCCACTACCCTGCAGCTTCAATCGCAAGCCGAGGCGGCCTTCACGCTGCTGGCGGAATTGAAAGCCGAGCCCCGCAAGGAAACTTTGGACGTCAACGAAGCGCAGGTTATAGCCGCCGAAGCCGCGCTGAAAACCGCTCAGGACGAGCTGGACAAACAGCAAGCGGCCTATGACGCCAATCCGAAGTCCGTTAGCAAAGACGCATTGGACAACGCCGCGAACGCGGTCCTGACAGCGAAAGCCAATCTGGAAGTGGCGCGTAAGCAGCGCGACCTCACCAAGGCCGGCGCCTGGATCTACGACATCAACAATCAGGAGCGCACTTACAACGCGCTGTACAAATCCTATTTGTCGGCCAGCGCGCTGCTCGGCAAGTACACGCTCCGCGCGCCCGATGATGGAAAGGTGCTGGCCATCAACCCCACGGTCGGAAGCTACGTCTCGGCGCAAGGCGCTTATGATTCTTATACCCAGGCCATGGATCCGGTTCTGGTGCTGGGAAGCTCCGAGCGAGGCTTGCAAGTCCGCTGCTATGTGGATGAGATTCTCGTTCCGCGCCTTCCCGCTCCCGCCAAAATAAAGGCCCAGATGTCGGTCCGTGGCTCCGATGTCAAAATCCCGTTACAGTTCGTGCGGATGCAGCCCGTCGTTTCTCCCAAAATCGAGCTGTCGGACGAAAAAGAGGAGCGCGTGGACGTCCGCGTGCTCCCCATCATTTTCCGCATCCAAAATCCCAAGAACCTCAATTTGTATCCGGGGTTGTTGGTCGACGTTTACGTCGGGGAGTGACCATGGCCAGAGGATTCGCGAAATTCACACTTCCGGCCGCCATGGTGTTGCTGGCCGGCTGCAACATCGGTCCCAAGTATGTGAAACCGTCCGTGCCCGCCGTGCCGGCTTATAAGGAGCTCGGCGCGACTAACGTCGTTGTGGGCGAATGGAAACCGGCCGAGCCCGGTGACCGCGCCTCGCGCGGCAAATGGTGGGAAAGTTTTCAGGACTCCGAGCTGAATCGCCTGGAAGACAAGCTGAATGTTTCGAACCAGAACATCGCCGCCGCCGCGGCCAACGTCCAGGCCGCCCGCGCCTTGATCCGCCAGGCTCGCGCACAATATTTCCCCACCGTTAGCGCGAACCCCGGC
>JASIGB010000581.1:0-5327 GCA_030045355.1 Bryobacteraceae bacterium | reverse complement strand
GGGCGATTCCGAATGCGCGAAAAAGTGCATCAAGAATGGTTCCCCGGCGGTCCTGGTGACCGAAGACGGCAAAGTCTACAAGATCGCCAATCAGGACAAAATCGTCGCCATGGCCGGCATGAACGTCACTGTAAACGGCAAGCTAAAGGGCGACACGCTCACCGTCGCGAGCGTGAAGTAAACCAACCTACAGGCTGCTGTCTGGAAACTGGGCCGCGCGCGTCAAGCACGCGGCTTCAGATCAGAAGGGGTAGTGTGCTTCGCCCTGCTGGATGGTGACCCACTTCAGCTCGGTAAGTTCGTCCATGGACCACTGGCCGCCCTCGCGTCCCATGCCGGAATCCTTCACGCCGCTGAACGGCCCGTGCGGCTCATCGTGAACGGTGGAACCGTTGATGTGCACCGAACCTGATTCCAATTCCATGGCGCAGCGCATCGCGAGCTGCAGGTCATTGGTGATCACGGCGGCCGTTAGGCCGTAGCGCGAGTTGTTGGCCAGTTGGATCGCATCGGCCGCGTCCTTGGCCTTGGCGACGCTGACCACCGGCCCGAAAAGCTCTTCCTGGAAGATCGGCATGGAAGGCGTGACATCGGCCACCACGGTCGGCTGGAAGTAATGCCCCTCGTAAGTGCCGCCGCACAGAACACGCGCACCGGCTGCCTGGGACGTTTCGATGCGGCTGGCGATAAACGGGCACTGCGAGGCGCGAATGAGTGGTCCAATGACGGTCTCCGGATCGCGCGGATCGCCCACCTTGAGGGTCTTCACTTTCGCGACAAACAGCTTCAGAAACTCCTCGTAGACCGGCTCTTCCACAATCACGCGAGTGCCCGCCATGCAGATCTGGCCTTGGTGCATGAAGACGCCAAAGGCCGCCGTGTCCACGGCGTACTTGAGATGGGCGTCCTTCAACACCAGCAGCGGACTCTTGCCGCCCATTTCGAGGTCGAACTTTTTGCCCCGGCGCGCGCACTCCACGCCGATTTCGCGGCCCACCGCCGTCGAGCCGGTAAACAGAATCGCCTTTACCCGTGGGTCACTGTACATCGCCGCACCCAACGTCGGGCCATCGCCCGTGACTACGTTCAGAACACCCGGCGGCAGTCCGGCTTTATCGAAAATCTCGGCGATTTTCAGGCCCACCAACGAAGTTTCTTCCGATGGCTTTAACACGAAGGTGTTGCCCGCGGCGAGAGCGAACGCGACCTTCTTCGTAGCCAGGATCAACGGGAAGTTAAACGGCGCGATGCCGCCCACTACACCGAGTGGCCTGCGGATGGCCATGGAAAAGCGTCCCGGAGTATCGCTCGGGATCGTCTGTCCCATGATGCGGCGGCACTCGCCGGCAGCGGACCGAAGTGTTCCAACCACGTAGGAGACTTCGAACTGCGATTTTCCGAAGGTCGCGCCGCCTTCGTCGATCAGCAGATCCACCACTTCGGAGCGCATGGATTCGAGAACATCCGCCGCGCGAATCAGAATTAGCTCGCGCTCGGAAGGCAACGTGTTGCCCCAGACGTCCTTCACGGCGTAAGCCGCGTCGATGGCTCGCGTCATATGCTCCGGGCGCGCCATGAAGACTTTGGAGAAAGTCTTTCCGCTCGCCGGGTTGACCACCGGCGTCATCGACGCCGCCTCCTCGTCGATCGCATGTCCGTTGATATAGGGTGCCGTCATCATAAGGAACCTCCTGGAGGCAGTATGCAGCCTCGCGTCGATCAGACTATCACAGCCGGAAGTTTTTTATTGCGCGGCGATTATTGCGCCGGCGACGGCATATGGAACCGGCCGACATACGCGGCTTTGCCCACCACGTGGCCGTCCATCGCTTTCAACAATTCTTCGCGCGTGGTAGTGGCCGGCAGATCCAGCTTGGTGTCGAGCGCGTAGAATTCGAAGACATAATGATGGAAGGGGCCGGGTCCGGCGCCGGGACCGAAATAACCCGGTGTTCCTCTGCGTGCCATGATGCCGGGCCCGTTGCGCGTGCCGTCCGGCAGATCGCCCGATGCAATTCCTTCCGGCAAGCCTTTCGCGCTTCCGGGAATGTTAAACGCGGACCAATGCAGGGTGTCCTCAGTGGTTTTGTTCGTGGAGTTTTCGATGTCGTGAAAAATCACCGCGTAGGTCTGCACGCTGTCCGGCATCGCGGTTGGCTTACCTGCCAAGGTCCATTGGAATTCGAACGCCGGGCTTTTGTTGTCGCCGCGGCCGGAATATTTCATCGGGACTTCTCCGCCATCGGGCCACGCGTCCGAGGTCACCGATAGAACCGGGCGCGGCGGCCCTCCCGGCCCTTTGGGCTGGGCCATTAATAACGCAGGGGCCAGAATCATTGCTGCGGGAAGCCATTGTTGCAGTTTCATCGCTGTTTTCTCCTCTGTTCGGCGTCAGCTTCCAAATTTGCGCAATCACTTGGCTTGAGGGAAGTCCGCCGGCCGTAGTGTATTTTATACGATGTCCCTCATAAGTGACAAACTCCGGGAAGCGCGGAGCCGGCGGAGGGCGCGAGGCAGCCAATCCATCATTTCGCCGGCCCGAAAAACCCGGGATGACGTACTGGTGCGCGCGGGAAGCCTCTGCGCCCCACTCCACCGAAGATTCACAGGTAGCGCTGGATTCGGTCGCGAAAGCGAGTATAGACCCAGGAGACCCCGACCAGGATCAGCCCCAATACGAGGAACGACAAAATCCGGTTCACGGTCTCCAGTTCACGCAGATCGTACAAGAACAGCTTCAATACGCAGATCATGAAAAGCGCTAACCCGGTGAGCCGCTGAATTCGATCGCGCAGCGGAAAGCCCGCGGCAAGCAGCGCCAGCGCCTCCACCGCCCAGGCCGTGGTCAGCAGGCCGCCCGAGACTTCGTGGAACAGAAGAATCGCGAGCAAGATCGAAGCCGCCAGCAAGTAGAATGGCCGTGCAAACCGCTCCGCGGGAAGCGTCGAAGCACGCGGAGAAAGAAGCTGTGCGCAATAAAAGGCGGCGACGACAATGGAGGCAATTACAACGTGCCGGGAATTATCGGCGAGCATCGCGATGGTGGTCGCAAACGATAAAAGCGCGATGCCATGGCCTTGCCATCGCAAATCGGACATCTCGCGCAGTTGGCCGAGTTCATACAGCGCGAGGCCGAGCAAAGCCCAAGCAGCAACCGACAGCGTACTACCCAACTCGAACCGCGCAAGCGCAATCGCCAAGAGCGCCGCCACGTAGAGATAAATGCGCGCGGCCTTCCGTTCCCACTCTGCGATAGCGCTCTGTTGGTAGCGCCACCACACGTAATACTGGGACGCGAGAATGGGTAGAACCGTGAACGTGCGGTATGTAATGTGAAGCGCGTCACCGAATCCCTGCAGATCGGCGAGGGCCAAGCGAACGCAGACGGCCGAGGCGATCATGTGGGCCAGTAGCCGAAGTCTCGGAAATGCCAGGCGCAGGCCGATTTCAAAGAACGCGATGCTGAAAACGGTCCACACGGGTGCAACTGATTGCGGCGGCAGACGCAGGAATACCAGCGTCATGGCCGACATGGCGGCGGAAGCAGCGTAAAGATCGCGGCACCATTCGCGCTCCTCATCGCCGATGCTGGCGGGCGCGGAACGGAATAGCCGCACGCTCAACGACGCACAGACGGCCGCTGCTACAGCGAGCGAAACGGATTCGGCTGCGGTCGAGCCGATCTGCGCTTCCACCACGTCACGCCAGAACAGGCCCCACAGACCGGCGGCGGTAACGAAATACGATAGCCAGCGGAAATGTTTTGGCAATCCCCGCAGACCCAGTTCAAACAGCACGGCTCCCAGCAACAGCCAAGTCAGCCCGAGGTAATCCGCCGGAGCGAACTTCCACGCGATCGCAAATAGAAAAGCAACAGCCGACGCTGCGGTGATCCATGAGATCTTCTTCTCTTCTTCGGGAAGCCGGTCCGCGCTGCTCATCGTGATCCGTAGCGTCGCCGAGTAGTGCAGCGCGGCGCAAATCGCGAGTGGTAGCCAAGCCAAAGGCCAAGCCGCGCGCGCTCCGAATAACGGCAGGCCGAGGGCGTTGGCAAGCAACCCGGCGCCTGTGCCGAGGGCGCCTAAAACATACGCTTGATAGCGGAACTCCGGCCGTCGCCAGCGGAAGCCCAGCTCGAACAGCAGTGCCGCGAACCCCAGCCACGCAGCGCAAAGATATTCGCGAGGGGTCTCAAACCCAAGTACCAGGGCAACCAATCCCGCGGCGCCAGTGCTGTAGAGCGCTCCTTCGGCAACACGCAGCGCCCGATTGGTGTAAAACACGGCGGCAGATAGAACCGCCATCGGCGACCAGCTCGTCCAGGTATGTCTTGCAAATGTGATCGATTCTTCTGCCATCACATCCACCGCCAGAAGCCTGAAGATGGATGCGCCGAACAGCAGCCCCGCGATTCGCCGGAGATAGCGTTGGCCGAAGAAATATCCAGCGAGAAAGAGGACCTCGCCTTCGGCCAGCAAACTGAAGTTCATCCATTCACCGTTCGCCCGAAGCAGAATCGAAAACGCCGCAAGTGCCGCGGATACCGTCAGCGGACCTTCATAGCTCCCGGCGCCGATGCGGTCGAATGTACTGACTTCAGCGCCGAAACGCGACTGCGGGCAAATCCTGGTGCGCAGCAATGCGCTTGCGAGATAAAGTGCCGCGGAGGCGCCCAAGAACGCATAGAGGTGATCCGGCGCCGCGCGCTGCCATTTCACAACCGAGAGTGCGATGAATCCGATCGCATTGCCGGGAAGGATGAACGATTCGATCGCCCAGCCGGCTTTGCCGGCGCGCAGACGCAAAACGTCGAAGGTTTCAAACAGCAGCCAGTACATCGCGAACAACGCTTGCGTAGATCCAAGCGGCGCGCCCACATCGGGACGCGAGGCCACCGTGGCGTACGTCGCGAAGAGCCCGAACACTGCCATCCGATGCCATCGGAAACGATAAGCCACATACAGGAGCGAGCCCGCCAGCGGCAACAGAGCCAGGACGGAAAACGGAGTGCTTTCGCCGAGCGCCAGCGTGGCGAAGGCGATGAAATACGCCAGGCCGCTCACGGTTTGCGACCGATACCGCAGCGCATGGAGGATCATCCCGGACGCCACTGCCAGCAGCAGTCCGGTGGCCACGTAAGCGTTATCGATGATCTTCGCGGCGGGCAACGCGTGCATGGCGTAGGTCGTGAAATAGAGCGCCGCCCATCCGCCACCGATCAGACCGCGTGCAAAGATCGCATATCCGCGCTTGCGCTCCGCCAGGACGCCGCCGACTAGCATCGTCAAGCCGACGCCAATTCCGATCGCCACGCGGCCGGCCGGACC
>JASIGB010000580.1:0-2546 GCA_030045355.1 Bryobacteraceae bacterium | reverse complement strand
GCGGCGCGGATTTATCGCGAGTTAAGTTCGCTGGCCGGCGGTACACTGAATGAAATTCAATGCTGCTCAAACAGTATTACCTAGGCTGTCTGGCGCACGCGTCTTATCTGGTTGGAGATGAAGCGAGCTCGACGGCGATCATCGTCGACCCGCAGCGCGACATCCAGCAATACCTCGCGGACGCGGAAAAATCCGGTCTCCAGATCCGCCACGTATTCCTCACGCACTTCCACGCCGATTTTCTCGCCGGACACCTGGAGCTGCGGGACCGCTGCGGCGCGATCGTTCATCTGGGATCGCGGGCGCAGGCCGAATATGCATTTGTTCCGATGAAGGATGGCGCAACGCTCGATTTTCCGGGACTGCGGCTGCAGGTTCTCGAAACTCCAGGGCACACCATCGAATCCATTTCGATTCTGGTATTCGATCTTTCGAGCGACGCGTCGAAACCGCACGCCGTACTCACCGGCGATACGCTGTTTATCGGCGACGTCGGCAGGCCGGATCTGCGGGCTTCGCTCGGCTGGACCGCCAACGATCTGGGCGCGCATCTTTACGATTCGCTCCACGAAAAGCTTTTAAAGCTACCCGATGAAACGCTGGTGTATCCCGCGCACGGCGCAGGGTCGCTGTGCGGAAAACAGCTTTCTTCAGACACGGTTTCATCGCTCGGCGATCAGCGTCGATTGAACTACGCGCTTCAGCCGATGTCGAAGGAAGAATTCGTTCGGCTGGTGACGGCCGATCAGCCGGACGCGCCGCCCTATTTTACCTACGACGCGATCCTGAACACTCGCGAGCGCGCCACGCTGGATCGCAATCTGGAGCAGGTTCTGCGGCCGGTGGCTCTGGGCGAAGTGCTTGAGATGGGCGACGCGGGCGCACAGATCCTGGATGTGCGCGACGCCGCCGAATACGCCAAAGGGCACCTGGCGGGCAGCATCAACATCGGACTAGGCGGGCAGTATGCGACGTGGGCGGGCACGGTGCTCGATCGCTCCAAGCCCATCGTGATCGTCGCCGAACCCGGACGCGAGCAGGAGGCTGCGCTACGGCTGGGCCGCATCGGGTTCGATCACGTGAAGGGCTATCTGGACGGCGGCATGGCGGCGCTGGCCGAAAGACCGGATCTGGTGTGGCCCACCGAACGCGTGACCGCTCCCATGGTGGCGGAAGAGCTGGCGGGCGCCACGCCGCCTGTGTTGCTGGATATCCGAAGCCCGCGCGAGTGGGCGGCGAAACATATTGCAGGCAGCGTGAACATTCCGCTGAATCATCTGCAAGAGCGCATCGCGGAGGTTCCACGCGACCGGCGTTTGGCCGTGCACTGCGCAGGCGGCTATCGGTCGTCTATTGCCGCGAGCATCCTGCATCAATACGGGATGACGAATTTGATCGAAATGGCGGGCGGGCTCGCGGCCTGGGATGCTTCGAAATTGCCGGTGGAATCCAAAGTGTAGGCCGCGTGGCCGATCACAGGAAAAACGCGAAGCTGCGGAATTCGATGCTGCACCTGGTGCGGGCGTTCGGATAGGTGGGATCGCGGAAGGCGGTGTGCGGCGTGCGCCAGGCGCGGGAGTGGTCCGAATCGTAAAACTTCAGCAGCAGGACCTCATCGCGGGTCATGTTGGGGAAATACCACCAGCGATGGTTCGGATTGAAGTGAAATACGGAGGCGGCGGGCATGGCGTCTTCGCCCGCGAGCGGCCCATACATGGCTTGGCGATCGGGGAGCTTGTCGACGACGACCATTACGTTGGGGGTTCCTTCGTCGGGCGCGGTGCTGCGGGAATCGCAGACGGCCAGCGGCCAATCCTGAGGCGGATCGCTGAAGGCGCGCCAGCAGCTTGAAGCGATGAAGCGCTTAAAACCGGGCCCGTCCGGCACGGTCTGGCGATAAACGCGCTCCGCGTAAGCGGCCGCGCGCGAGGGAGTAAAATCGACGTGCGCGTCGGTGGCGGGCGGCTGCGTTTTTCCGCCGGCGGTCGCGTCGGCAGTGCGGACCACCGATCCGAGCAGAACCACGAGATCGGCGCCCGTGAGATTTTTGATAATTTCGATCACTTCCGCCGGATATGTGGCGGCGACGGTGGCCTTATCGGTGAAATCGGCGATCGCACTATGATGACGAGCCAGGGTAAATCCGTGCGTATCGAGCGAAAACTCACTCTGGACCGGGCGTCCGTCGCGGATCAGCACGCGATGCGGCTCAAAGCGGCCGGTATTGACGTCGATGCCGGGAGCGACGAAGCGGCGGTTGAGGGTGGAATCGGGCGCCAAGTAGAGGATCTCGGCTTCGACGCCGCCGGTGGCGATTCCGGTTTGGGTGGTGGTACTCACAGTGCGCTTCCCTTCGAGATCATAGCATCGGGTGATAACGGCGGGACGACAGCGAAGAATTGGTGCAATATAATCAAGACAGCCATGAAAACCAAACTCGGCCTCATCGCCGCCGCTGCCGGAGCGCTATTGATGGCGCACCCGCTGTTCGCACACCACGCTTTCGCCGCCGAATTCGACGTCAACAAACCCGTCCATTTGCAGGG
>JASIGB010000579.1:0-5324 GCA_030045355.1 Bryobacteraceae bacterium | reverse complement strand
GATCGGGATCCTCCAGGAAGAGCAGTTGCGCGTCGAAGATGCCGGCCTCATATTCGCCCGCGTGCGCCTTGGCCCAATCGTACAGCGCGCGGGTCTCCTCCTGTGCTGCTCGGATGGCCATCTGCAAGCGTTGCCATTCGGCTTCGGGGTTGTCCACGGTGCGAGCGGTGGCTTGGACTATGTTGGGGCGGAGCCTCGCGAGCGGTCCGATCGCGATACCCGCGGAGGCCGCGATCCCGATCAGCTCACCGGGAGCCGGCTGAGCGGGCGCTGGCGAAGTTGTCGCGAGCGCGACGTCCAAGCTCTCGCTCTCACCGCAGCCGGATGCGATAAAAGCTGTCAGCTCGATGAGTGCCTGGTGCGCTTCGAAGCCTTGCGCGCGGATCCGCAGTTGATGTCCCTGCCGCGCTCCCAAGCTGAGGACACCGGTGATACTCACCGCATCAAATGGGCCCGCAGGTGCTGACAGATTCTCGATCGTAATTCTTGCGTGGAAACGGCGGGCCAGCCGGATGAGTTGCGCCGCCGGACGAGCGTGCAGCCCGAGCCGATTAGGCAGTGTGACCACCGCTTCGTGCCACGGCTCTGAACTGTCGGGTTCCGCCATGGGCTTTGGCGGCGCGACACCGGCCGCCACACCGACATGGATCTGCGCTATTTTAGCTTCCAGCGCGGCCTGCGCTTCACGAATGATTTCATCCAGCCCGGCACCCGCTGCGGCCTGGCTTACTGCCCCGACTGCTCCTTCCACCAGCGGCGCGGGGCATAAACGCACGCGGCTCCGCTTGTTTTCGGGCAAAAGATCCAGCGCTGTCTCAGCGCTCAATACGGCGCTCCCGAGATCCATCAAGACCAGAACTCCGTCTTCGCTGTAGACCGATTCAATTGCCTGCAGTACTTTGAACGCGTCGGTGCCGATTGGATTCTTTGGGTCAACTGTGCCTCCGGCCGCCGCCAGGCGGACCTTAGCCTGTGCTGCCTGACTCGCGAGTTCGCACACGCCTTCGGCCAGTTTGGCGCTATGGCATACGATGACGAAGCCGATCATGAGTTATCCGGATGGCCACAAACGCTCGCAGCCGTCTTGAGCAAGAGGTACGAAGAGGTTGCGCCAGGATCCTGGTGGCCGATGCTGCGCTCGCCCAAATAGCTGGCACGGCCTTTACGCGCCTGCATGGGAATCGTCGCACGCATGCCTGCTTCGGCCGCCGCCGCGCCTTCGTCCAGGATCATCGCAAGATCAGCGCCCGCTTCCAGGCTTTTTCGCATAGCAGCCAGCGCAGGCAGCAAGGCATCGACCATCGTTTTGTCGCCTGCGACGGCCTTGCCGCGTTGTTGGACGCCTTCGATGCCCGCCTGAAACATGGCCACTATGTCGGCAGCTTTGAGCTCCGTCTTTCCGCTCGCTGCCGCGCCGGCACGAAGAAAGAGAGTGCCATACAGAGGCCCGGCGGCGCCACCGACCGTCCGAATGAGCACCATAGCCGCTGTCTCGAGAATTGACTGGGAATCGCCCGGAACATTTGCG
The DNA here is from genome assembly GCA_030045355.1 of Bryobacteraceae bacterium. GTDB lineage: Bacteria > Acidobacteriota > Terriglobia > Bryobacterales > Bryobacteraceae > Palsa-89. The sequence continues at coordinate 3,796 of JASIGB010000579.1, read as the reverse complement.
CTCAGTTCTGCTTTGACCGCCGTGAAGCCACGCTCCATGTTAATTCCGTGATCGGCATCGCCGATGGCGGCGTCCAGGTCCGTAAGCAGTTGCTTGTTTTCCGCGTAAACTTGCTGCAATCCCTCCAACCACGCCAGCACATCCTCCTTGTGCACGGCCACGCGGTCAGATCCCCCATCGCAGGGCTGGAGTGAGCACGGGATCGCCCCATAACGACAGCAATTCGTCGTCGGCCTGCAGAAGTGTGATCGAGCAACCCGCCATTTCTAGGCTCGTGATGTAGTTGCCCACCAACCGGCGTGCGATCGCAATTGCGTGGTCTCGCAAGATCCGCTCTAATTCCTGATACACGAGATACAGCTCCATCAAGGGCGTGCCACCCATGCCGTTCACCATGACGATGAGCCGGTCGTTGCTTCGAAATGGGAGGTCCGCGAGGACAGTTCCGGCCAGGCGCTCGATGATTTCCCGTGCTTTCAGGAGCGCGATTCGTTCGCTGCCGGGCTCTCCATGGATGCCGATTCCCATCTCCATTTCGTTCTCGCCCAATTCGAAAGTCGGCTTCCCTACAGCAGGCACGGTACAAGAGGTGAGGGCCATGCCAATGGAACGTCCGCTAGAGTTCACTCTTCGACAGAGTGCTGCCAGTCGCGTGAGATCATAACCACGTTCGGCAGCCGCGCCGCAGATCTTCTCGGCGAGTACGGTTGTTCCGACACCCCGCCGGCCAGCCGTATAGAGGCTATTCTTCACGGCCACGTCGTCGTTGATGATCACCGCCTCCACCTTCACGCCGCTCGCCTGACAAAGCTCGGCGGCCATGTCGAAGTTCATAACGTCGCCCGTGTAGTTCTTGACTATGTGCAGAACGCCGGGGCCGCCGTCGACCGCGCGCGTAGCAGCTTCGATCTGGTCCGGCGTGGGTGACGTGAACACCTGGCCGGGACAGGCGGCATCCAGCATGCCTTTCCCAACAAACCCAACGTGCATAGGTTCATGGCCGCTGCCGCCTCCCGACAGGACGGCTACTTTGCCCGGGACGGGCGCATCCGCCCGAACCACGTAAGTTGGGTCGAAGCGGACTTTGAGAATATCCGGATGCGCCAGCGCCAGCCCGGTCAGCGACTCGCGCACGACGTTCTGGGGATCGTTGATCAGTTTCTTCATCCGGGCGCTCGCCAGTCAAGAATAGCCTAGAGTTGATCCGCGCGTCTGACTGGCTCGCCGGCCGTGGGCGCGTCCCGCCGAAGTGGCGTAAGGGCCAAACCGGCGCCGGCGACCATAACGCTGCGAAGCCGTCGGGCCAGGGCAAGAGCGAAGCCGGCGGACGCAGATAACCCAACCGTCTTGAAGATCAGGGCGTAAATGCCTTCGGCTGCGCCTACCTGGCCTGGAATAAAGAAAAAAGCCAGGCCGATGAACTTGCTCGCTGCTTCGATCAGGAACGGTTTCAGGATCGAAAAAGGCTCCCCCGTAGCGTGCAGAAGTATGAACAACTCCAGCACTAAAAACGCTTGTGCTGCGAGCTCGGCCGTCAGAATTGATAGCAATCGCAGCGGTTGGTCACGCAGCACGACAAACAATAGGTCTTCCATCTCGCGGACATCTTGGTGTTGGAAATGCACGCGCTTTCGAATCAGCGGGAGCTTTCTTGCGGACTTGATGATGGCGCCGATTAAGTAGATCCGGCAGACAATCGCGCAAGCCGCCGCCAGGAGAAATGCGCTCATCCCGTACACGATTATCTTGGCCGCAACGGACACCACACCAGAAAGCTCGAAATTTCCGAGGAGGTAGATCAGACCAACGATCGCGAAGGCAGCCGACGTCAAGGTATAGATCAGATACTCTGCAACCGTCGCTGCGATGGCCTGCTTAGGGCTCAAGCCCCGTCTCTGAAGAAGCCACATCTTGGATGGTTCAGCCAGAAACGGCCCCGTGAAGGTCAAAAACTGGACTGCCTCCCCGGAAAGGCGAATCCTCAAGATGTCCCAATATGAGGAATGCGAGCTTGCTGTGGCGCATTTCCAGTAGGCGAACGCCCGGACTAGTTGGTGACCAGCATAGGTCACAGCGATTAGGCCGAAATACCACCCGACTCCCAGGAGCAGGGAAAAGATCTTAGCAGCACCCAGACGGACCAGAAGATAAACGAACAAGACGCAGCCGAAGCCGAGCAAGATAGTGCGGTACCAGCTCTTGGGGCCGGTCCAGGTCATCAGGAGATCAGCCTTCCCGGTCCTTGGCGCGAGCTATTGGACAGGTGGATTCGGGTTGGGATAATCCGCGCATGAAGTTTCCAGCTTACGGACGACATCCGCCAGGTTTTTTCGCATCCCATCTCGCAGTCGGCCGCGCAGAATGGCGCGCCGCAGGCCCCCGAAAAATCCGCTGAGCAGGTCAATCCGGGACCGATTCAAATATACAAGGTACATGCTCGAGTGCGAAGGGTCCCCGGGATCGTCCAGCGCGACTGTCAAGCCCATCGAAGCGTCAAAGTAGTGGCTGGCGTAAATTTGTTGGGAGGAGATTGCCGCTCGTCCCGGCTGAACATAAACGGAGACGTGGGTCACGCTGGCCACTGGCTTCAGCCCAAAGCTTTCGGTGGACCAATAGAAAAACTCACTCACACCAGGTAACGGCTCACGCGGATACCGCTCCAGGAACTCACGAAGCACTGGGACCAATTCTCCCAAACCGGGCCGGGCGTCGAGCACTCCGAGAAATTCGTGCTCCAATTGAACAGGCTTGTTCTTGTCCCGATATACGATCAACGCCGAGTTGCCACGTTGCAAATACGCGTCGATATAGCTCAGCAGATGCTCACGGACGATAGTTTGCGCATTGACGGCGTGATCGGACTTCGACCAATCCACATCGTGGCCCAGCCGCTCAATCGTTTCGGCGGGAAGCTTGACGTTGCAGTTGCCCAAACGGCAATTCGGCAGATCGGCGAGGTCGCGGGATTCGAGACTGAAGGCTTCCAAGTCCTCCGGGCCTACCGGTGGCACAAATTTCCGAATCCTGAGAACAGCCGGATTCTTCTTGAAGTTTTCTATGTCCCGGAACTTCGCGACAAAGCATGTGGTCGTCGCTCGAAGATGTGCCACACCGATTACTGCCACTTCTCGTTTTTCCTGCGTGTCCAGGACCTTCGCCTGCACATCGCCGCGGTTCACGGCCTTCCACTGATCGGCCGTCAGGCTGGCAAAGGCGCGCAGCGCGGCAAGATCCCAGGTTTCTGCGCCGACAGTGGTCGCGAGGAGCGGCAGCAACGGCGCCAGGGCACGAAGCGGTTTCACCGGGTTCTTACAGCAACCCACTGACCAGGCCAAACTCTACCGTTCACGTGTCCCCTAGTGGCAACTCGAGTGCTGCAGCCAGTATGAAGGAACCTAAGCCCATGGCTGAAGAACATAAGTGCGAACATCCGGCATGTAACTGCAACACACCACAAGACAGTAAGTACTGCAGCCAATACTGCCACGACGCCGCTGGAACGTTGGAGCTGTCCTGCAATTGCGGGCACCCGGGGTGCGCGGAGGAACTTACCCACCGCGGATGAATTGCCAAGCGCCTCTATTTCATCTTGGAGCGGAGCCTGATCGTCCTCCCAGCGACCATAAATACGCCTGCCCGAATCGCGATCGTGCTTGCGATGTTCACACCTCATTGGATCGGGCGTCCTACCGGAATGACAACGATCACCTGCTCACTGCCGGTGAATCTGACGGCCTCCTTCACCGCTCCAGTGTCGATACCGCCAGTCACCACGGAGCCCAACCCGAGCGCCACT
>JASIGB010000578.1:0-5857 GCA_030045355.1 Bryobacteraceae bacterium | reverse complement strand
TGCCGGCGTCGACGAGTTTCTGCAGCGAAACGGGGATGTCTTCGAAGCCGACGGACTGGTGGCCAATGTCGAAAACAATCCCTAAATGGCGGCGCAGCGCGGCGATCGCATCGGATACCGGAATATTGGCGAGCTTGGCGAGCCGCTCGATCGACGGGCCGGTGTAGAGATGGTTGGTGAAATAAGCGATGGTCTCGTCGGTCGTCTCGAGGTAGCAATAGGGCTCCGGTTCGAGCGCGAGCGTGACGGTTTTTCCTGTTCGCGCTTCGATCCCCACCAGGTGAGCGACGACGCGGAGCACATGATCGGTGTAAGAGGCAACCACGTCAGGGCCGGTGACACGCGGCTTGAAGCCCAGCGGTGCGCTTTGAATGGACCCCGCGATCCCGTCGGGGGCGACGTCGGCAATGACGTCGGCGACGTTGATGGTGTATTGCGTCCGCTCCTCGCTTCGCCAATCGGGCTCGTACACCTGCTCTTTGACGATGGTGTCCTTGAAAGCGCCATAGGGGAACGCGTTCACCGTGTAAAGGTACAGGTCATTTTCGGCCAGGAAGCGCTTCAGAGCCGCGCGCGCGGCGGAGTCTTTGGCCAGCAGTTCCGCGGAAGCCGCAGCCAAACGGAGCGACAAACCAAACGGCTGATTCGGCGAGACCCTGGCCTTCACCTTCGGCACGTAAGTGCGCAGGCTCTGCGACATCAACTCCCAGTTGTCGCCGGGGTGAACAAGGGTGGCGTAACTCAAGTGTCCAAGACGGCCTAGATTCATACTTTTTCGACTTTTCCTGAAGATGAAGAACGCACGATGGCTTCGGTGACGGCGACGCCGTGAATCATTTCATCGGTCGTGATGGGATACGCAGGGCCGCCTTGCACCGCGCAGGCGAATGACTCTAGAGAAGCCCGCGTGACGTCGAGCCGCGCGGCTTCCCATGTCTCGGCGGACCCTTTGAGCGGCTGGAATTTGCAGGTTCCGAATAACCGCGTGCGCCGTTCCTCGGAAGAAGCGCCGGCGGCGTGAGTTGTTCCTTCCAGGCGGACCCATCCTTTGGAGCCGTAAATCGTAAGACTGAATCCCGGTCCTGTTGCTGTCATCGTGCCCAGGTAACCGGACATGCCCTCTTTCATCCGGAACAGAATCGAGGTGGTATCGTCGGCATCTACGGGAACAACGCGATGGAAACTCTGGGCGAACACGTGATCGATGGGGCCGCATAGATCGATCATGCCATCGATGGCATGAACGCCCATCGGCGTAAGTCCACCGCAAGGCGTCTCGCTGCGATTCGCTCTCCAAGCCTCGGGCTTGAGCATTAATGCGTTCGCAAACGTCATGGTAGATTCGGCGTGCAGAATTGTCCCGAGTTCTCCGGAACGAATCCGCTCGCGCAACTTGGTAATCTCCGGATGAAACCGGCGGTTGTAGCCCAGGGCAAGCGTGACCCCCGCCTTCTTGGCAGCGCGCACCGCCTCCTCCGCGCTTTCCTTGGTCAGGGCGAAAGGCTTTTCGCAGAAGATGTGTTTATTGGCGGCCGCCGCGGCGATCATCTGCTGCGCGTGCATCGAGTGCGGCGTCGCGAGCACCACCGCATCCACCTTCGGGTTTGCGAGCAGTTCGTCGTAGTTATCCACCAGCTCGAATTTCTGCGCGCCGGCGAACGCTGCAACTTCCGGGGTCTTGGTGCGCGTGGTGCCGGCAATGAATCGAATCTGGTTACTGTCTTGCTGGACGGCTTCGACCAGCGTTTTTCCCCACCAGCCGAGGCCGACAATGGCGGCGTTGATCATGGCTACGAAGTCCTCAACAACGAGAACTTGGGATCGGCGGCAACCGAAGGCGCTTCCGGCAGTCCTCGCTCCTTTTTCACGATGTTGACGCCTTGCACCAGCGACACCATCTTGTAGAACGCGTGCCGGCGGCTCATTCCTTCGCGGCCCATGCCGCAGTCCGAAGAGAGCACCAACCGCTCGACCGGAATGACCTCCAGTGCCTGCCGGACCAGCGCTGCTACCTGTTCCGGCGACTCGACCTGCAGCGTATGATGATCGATCACGCCGATGCCGACTTTCATGTTCGTGATTTTTTTGCCTACGTCTTCGAGATCGGCTGCGCCGGAGCTGGCCATCTCGAATGTAATCACGTCGGCATCCACCTGGTTTAAAAGTTCGAGCGCCGGCTTGTAGCTTTGGATTTTCGCGAACATGCGCTGCTGCGAGGGGTTGCCCCAACAGGTGTGGCACCAGACTTCGGTCTTGGCGCGCAGCCCGCGCACGGTGTTGTTGAACACCTTCAGCATGAACTCCGGGTTGATCACCTTGTCGACGTAGCCGCGCGCGGCGAGCAGATGGATCTGCGGTTCCTCCATCTGGATCACCTGGCAGCCGGCGTCGGCCAGGTCGTGCAACTCTTCGTTGAACGCGTCGCTTAGAGCCATAATGCGATCGGGCAAACTTTTGTAGTGCTCATCCTGAACCGCGAACGCGACCAGCTCCGGCGTAACGGTGCCGAACTTCACGGGCTTGGTGGTAAGCCTCTGCGCGGCCTTCCAGATCTCGGCGTACTGCAGTTCGCCGCGGCCCACAGGACCGACTAACTTCGGCATGACCCGAGCTTCGAGGTAATCGTGAAGGATATGGCCGCGCGGAAAGGCTATGCCGCCGGCGCCGACCTTCGCTAATTTCGGGTGGGTCGTCTCAAAGCCGTCCATGTGATTGGGCGGATAGCTCGTCCAGGATTGGCCGCCGACGTCCTGGTTGAACCGGCAGTCGCCGTCGGTGACGATGTCCAGGCCCGCCACTTCCTGTTCGCGCAAATAAACCGACAGCGCATCGACGTACTGCTCCCGAAAACGGCTGATCACCATCGCATCCAAAAACGAGCGGCTGCCGAGGTTCTCGGTGTACCAACTGGGACGAGGCAGTGAACCTGTGACTGTCGTCGGAAGTATCTTGTTCAGACTGGCTTTGAGCATGTTCCTGTCAGGGGACTCCTGTTAGCGTCGTGTGACGCTCGATTGCCGTAGGCTTTTGAATTGTATTGAGGACATAGCCTCGGTGTCAACATGAAGGCCAGTCGCTTTGCCGAGACGGTGGTGATGGTGAACCAACCCTGGCGCACCCCTACCATCCGAACCGTGGTCCCATCGGGCGGCGCATCGCTCTGAGCCATTCTTCGGAGACGAGCCACTGGCGAGTGGCGGTTGGGCTTGCTGCAGATGAGAGGTGCGACGGCGGTGCGGGTTGGGCCGAGATATCCACGATTAGGGCGGTCACGCGGGACCCGCCACCCTCAGCCTCCACCGCTTTAGGGTATCACATTCTCAAATCTAAGGGAGAATACTGTGCTTCGTCTCTTGATTAACTGGCGATGAATGCTCAGCACCATGTGCCCAGAAGAATGGACCGCCCCGAGTGCGGATCAGGGAGTTGGGGAAGTGACCAATACGTGGTCCCCTCCAGCCACTCATTCAGCTTCCAGTAATCAGGAAACATTTAGCGATCTTATCCAACATATTGACGAAGTCATTTTCTGGCGCAAGCCCGGAGCGCCGAAACCTGCCTACGTCAGTCCCGCGTTCGAAAGAGTTTGGGGGCGTCCCTGTTCCAGTGTCTATGCCGAACCCTCGTCCTGGATTGAGTCCATTCACGTGGACGATTGTGAGCGGGTTTTAGGACGTTGGAGTACGGTGGAGGATCCGCAAGGAGAATACGACTACCGGATTGTCCGCCCCGATGGCCATATCCGATGGGTTTCCGTTCGCACCTTCGCCGTTCGGGATGCCGCGGGCAGAACGGAGAAGATTGTTGGCATCGCCAAGGATTGCACCGAGCAAAGACGCTCGGAGAACGCCCGTGCCTTCCTGGCCGCGATTGTGGATTCCTCCCGTGACAGCATTGTAGGAACGGATCTGAACAGCCGCATCCTAAGCTGGAATAAGGCTTCCGAAGAGCTCTTCGGGTTTACGGCCGAGGAGGCCTTGGGGCAGCATATCGGCATCCTCTTTGCGCCTGAGCGGCAGGGTGACTACGTTCAATCGCTCGAGCGCATCCGCCACATAGAACGCACTCATTCTTTTGAATCTGTACGCGTGACAAAGGGTGGCGTCCCGGTTGATGTACTGGTGATCCTGTCACCCGTCAAAGATTCATCGGGTGAGTTACAAGGCGTTTCGGCGATTTATCACGATATCACCAGCCGTAAGTTGGCGGATGCGCAATTACTAAAAGCAAAAGAAGCCGCCGAAGCAGCCGCTCGCGCGAAGTCCGAATTCCTGGCCAACATGAGCCACGAGATCCGAACGCCGATGAACGGCATTCTGGGGATGACGGAACTTGCGCTCGATACGGAGTTGGACGCCACGCAGCGTGAGTATCTGAACGCTGTGAAGTATTCGGCGGATTCCTTGCTGGCCGTCATCAACGACATTCTCGATTTTTCGAAAATCGAAGTGGGCAAGTTAGGGCTCGATCCAATTGAGTTCAACTTCCGCGACCACTTGGGACAGGCGATGAAAGCGCTTGCGGTGCGAGCCCATGAAAAAGACATTGAGCTGGCCTGTTTCGTGCCGCCTGAGTTTCCCAATTCCGTGGTCGGAGATCCGGTTCGCCTGCGTCAAGTGATCTTGAATCTCGTTGGGAACGCCATTAAGTTCACCGAGAAGGGTGAGGTGGTGCTGCGGGCGGAAATTGTCGCGGAGGATGAGAGTAATCTGACGCTGCACTACAGTGTCCGCGATACGGGAATCGGCATTCCGCCGGAGAAACAGAAGCTCATCTTCGAGCCCTTTAGCCAGGCAGATGCTTCCACTACGCGGAAGTACGGCGGGACTGGGTTAGGGCTTACCATCTCGATGCGTCTCATCGAAATGATGGGTGGCCGGCTTTGGTTAGAGAGCGAAACGGGTAAGGGAAGTACGTTTCATTTCACCACGCAACTGGGCCGGGCTACCGGCGTGGTCCCTGGTTCGCCGCATATCGACATGGCCCTTCTTAGAAACTTGCCCGTGCTGGTGGTTGACGACAACGAAACCAACCGACAGATTTTAGACGTCACCTTGCACCACTGGTCCATGAAACCGGTTTGCGTCTCCTCCGCGCACGAGGCATTGCTTGTTCTGAACAGCGCCAGGGAACTCGGCAAGCCTTTCGCATTGATGCTTGTCGACTGTCACATGCCAGAGGTGGACGGTTTTATGCTGGTGGAGGAGATACGGCAACAGCCGGAGTTCAACTCGCTCGCCGTGCTCATGTTAACCTCCGGCGGCCAGCGAGGGGACGGCGCCAGATGCAAGGAATTGGGCATCTCTGCTTACCTGATCAAACCTGTGCTGCAGTCGGATCTGCTGGAGACGCTGGTTAGGGTCCTTTCGCCGGCCGGCGCCCTCGGAGCTATGCGCACGCCGCCCATCACACGGCATACCCTGCGGGAAGGCCGAAGGAGCTTGCATATTCTGCTCGCCGAAGACAATTCGGTGAACCAGCGCTTAGCCTCACGGCTGCTGGAGAAGCAGGGTCATTCCGTCGTCGTTGCGGGTGACGGGGCAAAGGTACTGGACGCGCTTGAGAAAGAGAGCTTCGATTTAATTCTCATGGACGTTCAGATGCCTGTCATGGATGGCGTGGAAGCTACCGCTGAGATTCGAAGACGGGAATCCGTAACCGGAACTCACACGCCGATCATCGCGATGACGGCGCATGCCATGGCCGGAGATCGCCAGAGGTTTTTGGCGCATGGCATGGACGGGTATGTATCGAAGCCGATCCACTCCCGTGAGCTGTTTGAAGCTATCGAGGCGGCGGGAGCAGCCAGCGCGGCTTGAGTTTCCGCCTGCTGAGGGATTATCGGCACAATCCAAGC
>JASIGB010000577.1:0-4916 GCA_030045355.1 Bryobacteraceae bacterium | reverse complement strand
AAATCGCTCAAGTCCATTTTCAGGACGACAGGCTTCGCCAGATGGGGCGCGATGAAGGTGTGAACCGACCGGTCGGGTACAAAGCCGTGCGCCGCCGGATGCGGCGGAATTTTATCGAGAATCTCGGATAATATCCGGCGTTGAAGCGACTTCGTCCGGCTCTTGGGCGCTTCAATTAATCGAATCGCGCCGGATTTTTTCGTCAGAACTCGATAGTGATAATGCCCCAGACGCGCCCGCTTGGTCTTGTAGGCGAGGCCTTTGAGATCGGCGAGCCAGAGCAATTCGTCGGGCGTGACGTGAAGCCACTCTGCCAGCGCACCGACGGTTTCGATGTCCGGAATATCCCAGCCCGAGGCAGCCGGCGCGGGCTGCATCCGTTGCGGCTCGATGAGCCAGCGCGAGATGCGCAATTCCTCGAAATGATTCGTCCAAACGCGCCGAAAACCCGCGTCGCGCAAAAGGAACTCCACCACTTCTCGCTCGCGCGGCCGCACCTCGCCCGAAAATGCTTCCACGTAGCGGCGCGCCAGTGGACGCAGCCAACGCCAGTTCTTGCCGAGCAACTGGCTGCCACGCGCGACCATGCCATCGACAGTCGGCTCACCGGACAGAAAGGCCCGAGCGAGCGCGGGGAGGACAGTGGGATTCGGCATAATGCGATGCGGCGGACGCTCCAACGAGTCTGACCCTGCGTGAGCAGTTCTGCGTGTAGCGCAGTGGAGCCTCACGCGACGAAATCTCAGCTCTTCCCGATCCCCTGGGGTATCCCCAGAGAGGCTGAACCGAACCCCTCAGGCAAACCTGAAGGCCCGATCACCGCCGGCTTGGAGCGCCCGCCGCCGAGGGCGATGATAGCAGCTTCGCCGGACTTGCTGGGCATGTAAACCGTTCTGTGATAATAATGTTTATCGCTATGCCGGAGGTAGATCAGCCCACGGACATCACCACGCTGTTGCGGCGTTGGCAGGCGGGCGACGCGCACGCCTACGATCTGGTAATCGCCTGGGCCTATCAACGCATGCTGGCCATCGCGGCCGGTTTCGTCGCCAACGAACGGATTGCGACTGAGCCCGCCGCGCTGGTCAACGAAGCCTACCTGCGGCTGCGCAACCTGGAACGGATCGAGTGGCGGGACCGCAATCACTTCTTTTCGATCGTCGCGGGCGAGCTGCGGCGCATTTTGATCGATCAGGCCCGCCTGCGTCTGGCGCAAAAGCGCGAAGGAACCCGGCGGCGCGTGCCGATTTCCGACGATCTCAGTTGGATCGACGTGCGCGGACAGGACATGCTGGACCTGGACCGGGCGCTCAACGAACTGGAGCGCGTGGACGCCGACAAAGTGCGCCTGGTGGAGCTGCGCTACGTGATGGGCTGCACGGTTCCGGAAATTTGCGAGCTGCGCGGGGTGTCCGACGCCACAGTGGAAAGGCATTTGCGCTTCGCCCGCGCCTGGCTATACGATAGGCTTCATTCCGAAGCGCCATGAACGACTATTGGAGCCGCTTGGAGGACCTCTTCGACGAGCTCTGCACGCTCGATGAGGAGACCAGCCGCCGGATCCTGGACCAGCGTTGCGACGGCGACACCAAGTTGCGGAGCGACGCCGAACGCATGCTGCGCGCTCACCGCGAGGAGGGCGCGGCCAATCGGGAGGCGCGCGCCGAGGCGGCCGGCAGGCGTTTCGGTCACTGGCAAACGGTCCGGTTGCTGGCGCGCGGAGGGATGGGGGAAGTGTGGCTGGCCCGCCGCGCCGACGGCCAGCATGAGCAGCAGGCCGCGCTAAAAATCCTCTCGCCCTACCTGGCTGCCGCCGATTCCGTGCATCGCTTCCGCCGTGAGCGTGAGTTGCTGGCGCGCCTGGAGCATCCCAACATCGCCCGCTTGCTGGACGGCGGCATGAGCGCGCAGGGCGAGCCGTATCTGGTGATGGAGTACGTGGAGGGCGTGCGCCTGGACCTCTATTGCGACAATCAGCGGTTGCCAATTCGCGAGCGCCTGCAATTGTTCCTCAAAGTCTGCGGCGCCGTGAACGCTGCTCATCAGTATTTTGTCGTGCATCGCGATTTGAAGCCCGGCAACATCCTGGTGAATGCCGAAGGCGAGCCCAAGCTGCTGGATTTCGGCATCGCGAAACTCATCGACGCGGAAGCAGGCCTGGAGCACACGGCCACGGCGAACGTCTTTCTTACCCCGATGTACGCCAGCCCCGAGATTCTGCGCGGGCAGCCGGCCAGCGTCGCGAGCGACATCTATTCGCTGGGCGTGGTGCTTTATGAGCTGCTCGCCGGCCGGCGGCCGTTCGATGCCGCCAAGCTCAGTCCGGCGGCCTTGATGGAGGCCGTAACCGAGCGGGACGTTCCGCGGCCGAGTGCGGTGGCGGAGAAAGAGCGGGGTGCGGCGCTGGCCGGCGATCTGGACGCGATCGCGCTGAAGGCGCTGGCCCAAAATCCCGAAGAACGCTACGCTTCGGCGGCGCAATTGGCCGAAGACATCCGGCGTCATCTCAACGGCCAGCCGGTGGAGGCGGTGCGCGCCACCTGGGGCTACGTGACGCGCAAATTCATTCGCAGAAACCGTCTGGCGGTTTCGGCCGCGGCCGTGTTGCTGGTCTCGCTCGGCGCCGGCATCGGCGGGACGCTATGGCAAGCGCACATCGCGCGCGAGCAGCGGAGCAGCGCCGAACAGCGCTTCAACGATGTGCGCCAGTTGGCGAATTATCTTTTGTTCGATCTCTATGATTCAGTCGGCAAGGTGCCGGGGACGATGCCGGTGCAGGCCGCGATGTCCGAACGCACGCTGGAGTATCTCGATCGCCTGGCCGCTATCAAAAGCGAGGATCCGGCGCTGCGTCTGGAACTGGCGCAGGGCTACCTGCGCCTGGTGACGATTCTCGGCGCAAGACTCGGGCTGGGTGACACGCTGGGCAATCACGCCAAGGCGGTGGATATAGCGCGCAAGGCGCTGGGGATCATCCAGCCGCTCGAGCGCGAGCGTCCGGGCGATTTAGCTGTTCGGCGCACTCGCGCCGAGATTGAAGAGCAGCTCGGGAACGCGCTGCAATTGACGGGGCAATATAGCGAGGCGTTCTCACACCTCGAAAAGGCCGCCGCAACGTTCGATCAGATCGCGGCGGCGAATCCTCGAAATGTTCCCGCTCTGCAAGACGCAGGCAAAGGCTGGCAGATCTACGCCCGATTGCTGAGCGAAAAAGGCGGCTATCTCACCTTCAATTCGGACGCCCCGCTGGCCGCCTTGCGCAAATCAGTCGCCTACCTGCAGAGCGCTTTGAAGATTGATCCCAAGAACGCGCAGACCATCCAATCGTTGGCTATTTCCACGGAGGCCATCGGAAGAATCGATGGACAGGCCAATCCGGCGGAGGGGAGGAAGGATTTCAGCGCGGCCTTGGACCTGCTGGCGACGCTGCCGGACACCGAGCGCCGAGGCGTGGAGATGGAGCAGATCCAGGCCCGTGTGCTCGGGCTGCTCGGCTGGACACAGGGCCAGCTGGGCGACTACAAGAGCTCATTAGCTTCTCTACAGCAAGCGCGTACGATTCTGGAGGCGCAGGCCGCCGCGGATCCGAACAACGTCGGCGCGCAGTACCGCCTGGTGGAAGCATACCGGTCGCTAGGCTTGGTGGAAGGGTACGCGGGAAATGCGGCGAAATCGCTCGAATATTTGCAGAAGTCGGCCACGTTGTTGGACGCCGCCGTGAAGCGCGATCCGGCGAACGCGTTCTATCCGGTCATCCTGGCGGAACTGCAAGGCCGGGTCGCGAACCTGTTGGTGCGCGCCGGGCGGACTGTGGAAGCCAGGCCGTACGCGGAGTCGAGCGTATCCTATTTCCGGAAGCTCGGCGACGCGCCCAATGCGACGCCCGGGCAGTTGATGGAGTGCGTGCGGAGCCTGGCGGAGGTCGGCATTCCGTCACTCCGGGACTTTCCCGCGGCGTTGAGGATCGCATTACGCGCCGATCGGCTCGCCGCCGGCAAGAACGCCGGCGTGCTGGGCTACCTGGCGGAGTCCTACGCGTTGAACAAAAACTTTCCCCAAGCCGCGGAGGCCGCGGAGCGAGGCTTGGCCGTAACGGCGCCGACTAAACCGGGAGAACCTCCTTCACAACTGCGCCAGTGGCTCGAAGGCGAGGTCAAGGAGTACCGCGGGAAAGTGCAGGCGCGTTAGCCGCGGGCGGTTCGCTTTTTCCCGGCGGCCTTTTTCTCCGGTTCGGCGGCCAGCGTTTCCACCGACGCCGGCGGTTTCTTGGCTGCCGCCAAGCTCTGCTTGAGCGCCTCCATGATGTCGATCACCTTGGCCGGCTCGGCCGCGGGCGGCGTCACCACTTCCTGGCCTTTCACCTTGGCGTCGATCAGCTTCTGCAAATTGTCCATGTAGGCGTCGTGATATTTCTGCGGCTCGAACGGCGCGGCGAGCGATTCCACCAGCATCTCGGCCAGCTTCAGCTCCTGCTCCTTCACCAGGCTGGTATCGGTGCGAAACTCTTCCACGCGGCGCACTTCATTGGCGTAGTACATGGTGTGCATGAGCAGGCCGTGCGGCCCGGGGCGGAAGATGACGATGTGCTCGCGATTGTGCATGGCGATCTTGGCGACGCCCACGTAACCGGTGCGCTTCAGCGTGTCATAGAGGAGCGCGTAGGGCTTCTGCCCGGCCTCGTCCGGCGCCATGTAGAAGGAGCTTTCGAAATAGATGGGGTCCACTTCAGCGGACTTGACGAATTCGAGGATCTCCATCACCTTGGCCGTGGGCGGCGCCATCTTCTTGATGTCTTCGTCGTCGATGACCACGTAGCGGTCCTTTTCGTACTCGTAGCCCTTGACGATCTCGCTGCGCGGGATGGGCTGGTCCTCGGCCTGGCAGTAGATCACCTGTTTGATGCGCGAGTTGTCGGA
>JASIGB010000576.1:0-3417 GCA_030045355.1 Bryobacteraceae bacterium | reverse complement strand
GCGATGGCGGCGGCGACCGGCGGCAAGATCAAGCCGGGCGACATCGTGGTCATCCGGTATGAAGGGCCGCGAGGCGGTCCGGGGATGCGCGAGATGCTGGGCGTGACCAGCGCGATCGTAGGCGCGGGGTTATCGGAAAGCGTCGCGCTGCTCACCGATGGCCGGTTCAGCGGGGCGACGCGCGGGTTCTGCGTGGGGCATGTGGCGCCGGAAGCGGCGGTGGGTGGTCCGATCGCGGCGGTCGAGGAAGGCGACACGATTTTCATCGATATTGCCAATCGGACGATCAACCTGGAGGTCCCCGCCGACGTGGTGAAGGCGCGGCTCGCCAAATGGAAAGCGCCCCAGCCGCGTTACCGCACGGGTGTCTTCGCCAAGTATGTTGCCTTAGTGGGATCGGCGTCGGAGGGCGCGTTGACGACGCCGGCGTAAACGCACGCAGGCGTGCGTGCGCCACAGGTTACTTTACTGCCGCGGCGACGTGCGCGTCGAGCATCTTCTGCACTTCCACCTTGCCCACCGCGCCCACCTTCTGCTCTACCACCTGGCCGCCTTTGAACAGCAGCAGCGTGGGAATGCCTCGGATATGGTAACGATGGCCCGTCTCGTTCTCGTCCATATTCAGCTTTCCAACCTTTGCCCGGCCAACGTACAACTCGGCGATCGCATCGATGGCAGGCGCCATCGCGCGGCAAGGCGGACACCATTCGGCCCAGAAGTCGACCAAAACAGGCAAGTCTGAGTCGAGCACCTCGCTCTGCCAATCGGCGTCGATAAAGGTTAGCGTATTCTTTCCAGCCATGCCGCGTTGGATGCCATGGCCGATGAGAAGGATTCAGGCTTCTGAAAAATGGAAAACGCCCGATCGGCTGGACCGGTCGGGCGTTCTCGCCAATTCGGATATTGAGCCGGGCTTACTTTACCGCCGCGGCGACGTGCGCGTCGAGCATCTTCTGCACTTCCACCTTGCCCACCGCGCCCACCTTCTGCTCCACCACCTTGCCGCCCTTGAACAGCAGCAGCGTGGGGATGCCGCGAACGTTGTAGCGCATGCCGGTGGCGCCGTTCTCGTCGACGTTTAGCTTGCCGACCTTCACGCGTCCGGCGTAGGTCTCGGCGATGGCATCGATGGTGGGCGACATCATGCGGCAAGGACCGCACCACTCCGCCCAGAAGTCCACCAAAACCGGGGTCTCGGAGTTCAGCACTTCCTTATCCCAGCCCGCATCCGTAAAAGTCAGTGTGTTCGCACCAGCCATATTTTTTAACCTTCGCTCCTCTGTTGATGTTCTAACGGTGAAAAGGATTCAGCTTGCCACAAGCCTCCGGTACAGTTCCACGTACTCACCGGCCGAGGCGCTCCAGGAAAAATCCTTCTCCATGCCCCGCCGCATCTTGCGCGGCCAACTCTCGGTCGGAAACTCCCTCAGAGCCTGCCGCACGGCTTCCAGCAGCGCGTCGCCGGAATAGTCGCGAAACTTGAATCCGGTAGCTTCTTCAATGGTATCATCCAGGCCGCCGGTGGCGCGGACCACGGGGACGGTCCCGTACTTGAGACTGTAGATCTGATTCAGGCCGCAGGGCTCGTAACGGCTGGGCATCAGGAACATGTCAGCGCCCGCCTCGATGCGGTGGGAAAGGCCGGTGTCGTAGCCCACGCGCAGGCCGACTTTGCCTGGGTAGGAGGCCGCGAGAGCGCGGAACATGGTTTCATAGGGCAAATCGCCCGATCCCAGGACCACGAGGTTCAAATCTTCGGCGAGCAATCGCGAGGCGGCATCGGCCAGGATGTCGAAGCCTTTCTGGGCGGCGAAGCGCGAGATGACGGCCAGCAGCGGGCGATCCAAATTGTCCTGGGGCAGGCCGTATTCGGCCAGCAGCGCCTGTTTGCAGGCGAGCTTGCCTGCAAAATCCTTCGCCGAATAATGGCGCGCGATGTGCGGATCGTGCTCGGGATTCCATTCGTTATAGTCGACGCCATTCACGATGCCGGTGATCGGCCCATGGCGCCGAAGGAAGCCGTCTAATCCAAAGCCGTACTCGGGGGTTTGGATCTCTCGCGCGTAGCCTTTGCTGACCGTGCTGATGCCGTCGGCGAAGGCGATGCCGGCCTTCAAGAAATTGAGGCGGCCGTAGAATTCGAGCTGCTCGGGGTTCATCAGGCGGCCGGGCAGGCCGATTTGCGGCAGGACTTCGGGTCCGAACAGTCCCTGATAGCCAAGATTGTGAATGGTGAGGAGGGTCTTGACGCCGATGAACGTGGGGTCTCCCGAGAAATGTTCGCGCATGTAGACGGGCATGAGCGCGGCCTGCCAATCGTGCATGTGGAGGACGTCGGGGCGGAACAGGTGCCGCGCGACGCCGACGGCGGCCATCGAAAGTACGGCGAAGCGCAGGTGGTTATCGGGGAAATCCCCGGCGGCCGTGCCATAGATGCCGTCGCGATCGTAGAGCGGCGGGCATTGGACGAAGAAGTAGGTGACGCCGCGGCCGCCGACCGGAACGACGCACTGCTGGATATCCACCATGTAGCCGGGGCCGACCGGGATCCACATGCTGCGGTAGGCTTCGCGCGTGGGGTGCGGGTAGACGTTTTCGCGATAGGCCGGGAGCACCACGGCGACGGTTTCGCCGCGCTCAGTGAGGGCCGCGGGCAGGGCTCCCAAAACATCCGCAAGTCCGCCTGTCTTGGCGAAGGGCATCGCTTCGGAGCCGACCATGAGGATGTTCATGTCTAGTAGATGTATCGCCTCACTTACGATCAGGGGTTTTGAATTTCAGTCGCGGTATTCCTTGTGAACGGCGTCCAGGACGCCGTTAATGAACGCCACGGATTCCTCGCCTGAAAACTGGCGCGCGAGCTCCAGGGCTTCGTCGATCACCACGGCGGCGGGCGTCTCCCGGCGGCTCATCTCATAAATTCCCAGGCGCAGGATGTTGCGATCGACGACGGGCATGCGCTCGATCTTCCAGTGCGCGGATTTTTCAGCGATGCGGCGATCGATGTCGGGCGCCAGTTCGGAGGCGCCGCGCGCCAGCTCTTCCATAAATTCGTCGCGGCCGTCTTTGGATTCAGAGTCTGAATCAGGCTCCGGCTCCTCCTCCACCTTCTCTTCGGCGGTCTTGTCGGCGCGGAGGGTGTCGTAAAACGCATGGATGGCCTCGTTGACCGGGCGCTTGGTCATGTCCCACTGATACAGAACTTGCAGCGCGCGCTGGCGCGATCGATGACGGGCCGCCATTCGCTCTATTTTCGCAGGCGGCGGAGGAGGTTCGCCATTTCAATGGCGGTCAGCGCCGCATCGTAGCCCTTGTTGCCGTCCTTGCCGCCCGCACGATCGGCGGCTTGTTCGATCGTGTTGGTGGTGAGGACGCCGAATGCGACGGGTACGCCGGTTTCAAGCTGCACGGCCATCA
>JASIGB010000575.1:0-4100 GCA_030045355.1 Bryobacteraceae bacterium | reverse complement strand
GCCCGATCGCCTTCGCGCCCATAATGGTCCCCATCTCGACTGCCTGCTCGGCCGGGATCACCGTCGGATCGCCGGTCGAAACCTTCTGCAGATCCGCCGCCAGGTTCATCTCTTCCATCAGGTCGAAGTCGTTGTTGCTGCCCGCCGGTCCGTCCGTACCCACACCCACCGCAATCCCCAGTGCCAGCATCTTGGTCACCGGCGCGATGCCGCTCGCCAGTTTCATGTTGCTCGACGGGCAGTGCGCCACTCCCGTCGAGTGCGCTTTCAGAATCCTCGCGTCGCCGGCGTCCACATAAATCGCGTGCGCCACGATGGTCCAGCCGTTCAGCAAGCCCAGCGATTCGACGTACCGCGTGGGCGACATGTGGTGAGTCTTGAGCGAGTCGTCGTATTCGGATTTGGCTTCGGCCAGGTGCATCACCAGCGGCGCGTGAAATTTGTTGGCCAGCTCGCGCGCGGCCTTGAGATCCCCGGCATCGTTGGTGTAAATCGCGTGCGGCGCCACCGCCGGAACGATCAGCGGATCGCCCTGGTATTCATCCAAGTACTTCGCCGTCCAGGCACGCATCTCCTGGGGCGTGGCGAAATCCGGCGCCTTGAAACGGATCTGCGTTTCGCCCAGGATCCCGCGCATCCCCGCTTCCTTGGCGGCTTTGGCTACCTGATCTTCGAAGTAGTACATGTCGACGAACGTGGTGGTGCCGGAGAGCATCATCTCCAGGCACGCCAGCCGCGTGCCCCACAGGACAAAATCCGGCGTGACGTTTTTGGCTTCGGCCGGGAAGATGAATTTGTTCAGCCAATCCTGGACTCGCATGTCGTCGGCGATGCCGCGGAACAGCGACATCGCGGCGTGCGTGTGGGTGTTGATCAGACCCGGCATCAGGATCGCGTCCGGCCGGTTCACGTGCACGCGCGCTTGGAATTGCTTTTCAATGTCGGCGCGTTTGCCCACCCCCACGATGTTTTGCCCGCGCACCGCCACCGCGCCATCGTCGATTAAATCGCGCTGCGTGTCCATGGTGACCACGTAGCGCGCCGTGTAAATCGCATCCGCCGTCTCGCCGCGCAGCAGCGGAACGATGAGGAGCAGTATTGTGGCGTTCACACTCCTGTGAACGCTGGATCTACAAAAACGACGCATCGAAAGGCCTCGGGAACAAATCCTTCATCCGGAACGTTTCTGTCTTCCCCTGCAGGTTGGCCAGCGTCACCTCGATATTCCCGCAAAACTCCCACAGGATCTGCCGGCACGCGCCGCACGGCGGTGTCAAAACATCCGTATCGGCCGCCACCGCCACGCGCCGGAACTTGCGCGCGCTTTCGGAAATCGCCTTGAATACCGCCACGCGCTCGGCGCACACGCTCAATCCATAAGTAGCATTTTCGACATTCGAGCCCGTAAACACGCGGCCGTCTTCGGCTTCGAGCGCCGCCCCCACCAGAAAATGCGAATAGGGCGCGTGCGCGTTCTTCCGCGCCTCGATCGCGGCTTCCACCAGGCTCTTCATAATTTCGGCAGCAGCGCTTTCAAAAACCGGATCAAGGTATCGCGCACCCGATAGCCCGTCTCCATCACTTCTTTATGATCCAGCTTCTGCGGTAGAATCCCCGCCGCCATGTTGGTCACGCACGAAATCGCGAGCACCTGCATCCCCAGGTGATTCGCCACGATCACTTCCGGCACCGTCGACATCCCTACCAAATCGGCGCCGATCGTGCGCAAATAACGGATCTCCGCCGGCGTTTCATAACTCGGGCCGGTGAGCGCCGCGTACACGCCTTCGTCCAACTGAATCTTGAGCTCCCGCGCCACCTGGTGCGCCTTGGCCCGATAGGCCGCCGAATACGCTTCCGTCATATCGGGAAAGCGCGCGCCTTCGGACTCGTCATTGGCCCCGATCAGCGGATTCGCGCCCTGCAGATTGATGTGATCGGAAATCACCACTAATGCACCTTGCCGGTAGGACAGGTTGATGCCGCCCGCCGCGTTGGTGAACACCGCGCTGCGCGCGCCCAGCCGGTGCAGCACCCGCACGCCGAACGTCACCTGTGCGGGCGTGTAGCCTTCGTACAAATGCGCGCGCCCGGCCATCACCGCCACGTCCAGATGATTCAGCTTGCCGAACACCAGCTTGCCCGCGTGCCCCGCGGCCGTCGACGTTGGCCAGCCGGGAATCTCGGAGTAGGGAATCGAGATCGGGTCAGCGAGTTCATCGGCGAACGCACCCAGCCCGCTGCCCAGCACCACCATCACGCGCGGCTCGCGCACCGTGACGTCGCGAATATAGGACACCGCCGGATGCATTTACAAAAGCAGACCCGCGATGCAGGCCGACATGAAGTTCGCCATGGTCCCCGCCGCTACGGCCTTCAATCCCATGCGCGCCAGGTCGGATTTCCGGCTGGGCGCCAGGCCCCCGATCCCGCCGATCTGGATCGCGATGGAGCTGAAGTTGGCGAAACCGCACAGGGCATAGGTCGCGATTGTGAACGCGTGCGGGTCGAGCTTCGGTTTCAGCGGCCCGAGCTGCTCGAAGGCGACGAATTCGTTCAGCACCAGCCGCGTGCCCAACAGATTGCCCACCGTGCGGCAATCGTGAAAATCCACGCCCAGCAGCCAGGCGACGGGTGAAAACAAAATGCCCAGGATCTGTTCGAGCGACAGATGAAAATAACCGAGCACGCCGTTGACGAGCGCGATCAGCGCCAGAAACGCGATCAACATTCCCGCGATATTCAGCGCCAGGTGCAACCCGTCGGACGCCCCGCGCGCCGCCGCGTCGATGAGATTGACGCCCGGCCGCTCCACCTTCACGGTCACGCGCCCCGCGGTCACCGGCTTGCCCACTTCCGGCACTAGGATCTTGGCGAGCATGATCGTCGCCGGTGCGGTCATAATCACCGCCGTCAACAGATGCCGGATTTCCACGTGCGCCATCAAGACATACGCGGCCATCGTGGCGCCGGAAACGTGCGCCATGCCGCTCACCATGATGGTGAACAGCTCGGATTCGGTGAGGCCTTCGAGGAACGGGCGGATCGTAATGGGCGCCTCGGTCTGGCCCATGAAGATGCTGGCCGCGACGTTGGTCGCCTCCGCGCCGCTCGCACCCATCACGCGCTGCATCACGATCGCCATGGCATTCACCAGCACCTGCATCACGCCGAGGTAATAAAGGATCGCGAACAGGCTGCAGATAAAGATAATTATGGGCAGCACCTGGAAAGCGAAGATGGCCGGCTGCCCGCCGCCGAGCTGATCGCCGAACACGAACTTGCTCCCGGCCATCGAATAGCCGATCACGTTGTTCACCTTGTCGCTCAGCACGACAAAAGCGCGCGCCGCGGGCGTCCGCAGCACCAGAAACGCGAACGCCAGTTGCAGCCCTAGCCCCCACGCGATCAGCGACGGCCGGATAGAGCGTTTGTTATTGGAGAACAGGACGCAGACCAGGAGAATCGCGAGGATTCCCAAAATGCCGGTGAACCGCGTCATGCTTTAAGTCTGAGCCGCGCGCGTCAGCAAGCGGTCGCTAACTCACCACTTCCAGAATCAATTCCCGCTCCTCGGGAGCCTGTGCCGAAATGCGGAAGGCGTCTTCAATTTCCTCCGACGCTTCCTCCACGTGTTCCTCGCGCGTGTAATAGACGCGGCACAACACGGCGCCGGCTTCCACCTTTTGCCCCACTTTCACTTCCAGGATCACGCCCACCGCCGGGTCGATTTCCTCTTCTTTCGTACTGCGGCCCGCGCCGATGCGCGACGAGGCCCGCCCGATCTCTTCGGCCGCGATCGCGCTGACGTAGCCCGCGCGCGGCGACGCGATTTCGCGCACGCCGGTGGCATTGGGCAGAAGATCGAAGCGGTCCAGCACCTGCGAATTGCCGCCCTGCGCTTCGATCACCTCCTTGAACTTGCGGTAGCCGGAACCGTCCAGGAGCTTCGATTGCGCCAACTCGCGGGCTTCATCCAGCGTGGGAACGATCTTGGCCAGGTAAATCATGCGCGCGGCCAGCTCCAGCGCCAGGCGCGTCAAATCCGTGGGGCCGGCGTTTTGCAGCGTTTGCGAAACTTCCATCACTTCCAGGGCGTT
>JASIGB010000574.1:0-4576 GCA_030045355.1 Bryobacteraceae bacterium | reverse complement strand
CGGGCGATAAGGCCGCCGTACAGGGCCTCGAAGGTGATCGGGCGAGCTTGAGCGATCTCGATAATCCCTTCCCCAACACAAAGCTACTGAGCCGAGACATTCCTGGTACTTGCGATAGGCTTGGGTCCGACGCTTCCGAAAGCGAATCACAGTTTACTGTTTGCACTCGCGTTATAGGCACGGCGCATCGCGGTGGGCGCATCGAAGATCTTCGAGACGTGCCCGGCGTACGCGAGCATTAAGTTATCCCGGCGCGCAACCACGTGCTTTCCGCCGGTGGAAGGAGACTCAGCAAAAACCGGAGGATTCTTTGATGCCAACAGTTTACCTATCCGATCTCAGATACAACTATTCCGGCGTGTTGGCCAACGACTGCATGCCTTTGGGAGTCGCCTATATGAAAGCAGTCATGGACCGCGACCTTCCTGAGGTAAACTCTCGCCTGTTTGCTTATCCAGATCGTTTGTGGGACGCCATGAAGCAGGCCCCACCCGACGTTCTAATGGTGAGCAATTATCTTTGGAATGAGGCCTTGAGCCTTCATTTCGCGAAGCTGGCCAAACGTCTGAATCCCGGGACTCTGGTGGTGATGGGAGGGCCGAACCTTCCCATCGAGGAAGAGCGGCAGATTGAGTATTTCAACGAGCACCCTGAGATCGACGTATACGTGGTGGGTGAGGGCGACTTCTTGGCCACGCACGTGGTCGGTGAGTTTCTGGATTCTGGTTGCTCGGTGCCCGCACTCGGAAAAAAAGCAATTCCTTCCTCGATTTACCGGCGGCCCGACGGCCAGGCAGCGCTGCAGAAGCTCTGGGACCGGAAGAAGGAAGTGGATGAGATTCCGTCGCCTTGGTTGACCGGCATCCAGGACGAATTTTTCGACGGAAAGCTCGCGCCCATGATCGAAACCAATCGCGGATGCCCCTTCACCTGCACATTTTGTGTGCAGGGCACCAGTTGGTATACCAAGGTCAATAACTTTGGCATCGATCGGATGAAGGAAGAGATTGAATACATCGCGCGCCGCATCCGCGGCCATTCCCCGAACATGGGTACCTTGCGCATCGCCGACTCCAATTACGGGATGTTCGAAAGGGATGTGGAAATCTCGGAGTTCATCGGCGAAATGCAGAAGCGCTACGGGTATCCCCGTTTTATCGATGCCACAACCGGGAAGAACCGGCCGGACCGGATCATTCGGTCTGTCGAGAAAGTAAGTGGGGCCCTGGTCGTGTACCAGGCGGTACAGTCGCTCAACGATGACGTGCTGAGGAATATCAAGCGCTCCAACATCAAGCTGCAAGCGTATGAAGACATCATGATCCATATTCGGGGGCGCGGCTTGCGATCGAATTCGGATCTGATCGTGGGCCTGCCCGGAGAAACCCTGCGGTCCCATGTCGACGCGATCCATTCCCTCATCGACGCCGGAACCAACCAAATGCACAACCTGCAACTGGTTCTGCTCAAAGGCTCCGAACTCGAGAAGCTGGATAGCCGCCGGGAATTCCAATTCCAAACCAAGTTCCGCGTGCTTCCGAAGAATTTCGGCATCTACGGCGGCGAGAAGGTGCTGGACATCGAAGAGATCGTGGTTTCGACGGACACGATGTCGTTTGACGATTATGTCGAGACCAGAAAATACCACTTGGTGAGCAGCGTTTTCTGGAACGACTCCTGGTTTGAAGATGCGGTATCGTTCGCCCAAAAAGCCGGCGTGAAGCGCTCTCAATGGTTCGACGCCATGCTTCCGGCCATGGAAAACAGCACTGGGGCGGTTCGTAGGTTCCTCGATCAATTCGTGATGGAGACCAAGGGCGAGCTGTTCCCGGATCACCAAAGTTGTCACGACTTTTATTCCAAAGACGAAAATTTCCAGAAGCTGTTGCAAGGCGATATTGGCGATAACCTGATGTACAAGTACCGCGCCATCGCCTCTTTCCACATCTGGATAGAGATCTGCCGGGCGGCGATGGATGCTACGCGCAAGCTGGTGGAGGAGCGCGGCGCGGCTTCCCTCAGCGGCGATTTCGAGGAGTTCTGGGCGGATTTCCACCACTACGTAGAGGCCAAGCACGCAGCCGGAAAGACGGCCGACGAGATCCTACAACCCGTGGCAATTCTCCAGCGTTACGATGTGGCGCAATGGATTGCCGACGGTCAGCCGCTGGACGTCACGGCCTACCGGCTGCCTGCGCGTGAAGTGGTCCAGTATGCGCTGACGGAAGAGAATGCCAAGCAGTTTCGATCTGCGCTCGACGTGTGGACCACCTCATTGAAGGGTCTGACGAAGATGGTCACCAGAATTCAGATGGATTGGCAGGTGCGCCGCGCGAAACGCTCGGGCGTTGACACGCGGGTACTCGCCGCGGCGGCCGGTAACGAGAGCGAGTTGTTGCCCGAGTCTTGGTAATAAAGGCATGTATTCCGGTAGCTCCCATCAAGTCGGCCATGTGCGCGGTGAGCACGGCGACACCGGCCGGCTGGCCGAGTCGAAGCAACCGGTTCCCGCCGACGTTCGGCGTGCCGATGCGCTGCCGGCGATTTGCGGGGGCACGCCGGTACGGCATCCGGCCAACCGGATCGTTCTAGGTGCTCCGCTCCTGGGCGAAGCAGAGATCGCCGCCGTGACCACTACCCTCCGCTCCCGCTGGATTGGCAGGGGTTCGCAAGTGGAGCGCTTCGAGAACGAGTTCGCTCGCTTTAGGCGCGCACCTTTTGCGGTGGCCGTTAGTAGCGGTACGGCCGCCTTGCACCTGTCCATGTTGGCGCTGGGCCTCAAGCCGGGTGACGAAGTGATCGCGCCCACCTTGACCTTTTGTTCGACGATCCATTCTATTTTGCATGCCGGCGCCACACCTGTGCTGGCCGATTGCGATCCAGTCACGTTTAACATAGACCCAGGCGACGTCGCCAAACGCATCACCGCCAGAACCAAGGCGCTCGTCGTGGTCCATCTCGGCGGCCGGTGCTGTGACATGGATGAGATTCTGGAACTGGCGCGGCGACATCGCCTGCGCGTCATCGAGGATTGCGCGCACGCCTTGGAAGCGGAATACCGTGGGCGTCCGGCGGGAACCATGGGGAACGCCGGTTGCTTCAGCTTTTACGCGACGAAGAGCATCACCACCGGAGATGGCGGAATGGTGATCACCTCCGACCGCCGGCTCGCGCGGCGGATTAAGTTGCTTGCCTTGCAGGGCATGTCCAAAGATGCCTGGGCGCGCTCGGGGCGTCCGGGAAGCGACTATCGAGTTGTGGTCCCGGGTTTCAAAGCGAACATGACAGATATTGAGGCATCGCTCGGGTTGGCGCAGTTGCCGGAAGTAGATCGGCGGTGGAAGCGCCGAAAAGAGATTTGGGACGAATACAGTTACCGCCTAAGCGGTCTTCCTCTCCGGCTGCCCGCGAAGCCTCCGGCCCACTCACGGCACGCTTGCCATCTTTATTCGGTGTTGTTGGATTGCGAAGGCCTGAAAGCACAACGGCGGGATGTGATTACCGCACTCGACGCCGAAGGGGTCGGAACTGGTGTCCATTATGTTCCCGTTCATCGACAACCTTACTATCGCCGCCGTTTCGGGTATCGCAGTTCCGATTTTCCAAACGCGACGGCGGTAGGAAACCATACCATTTCACTTCCGATCGGCGCCGATCTCGGTTCCGAGGATATTTCCGACATCGTGCGGGCCTTGGAGAAAGTGCTGCTCTACTTCGATCGTAGCGAGAAAGCCCAAAAAATTGCGTTATCCCCAGGAGTGAACACACGAACCGCGATTTCCGGTGTTGCGGCGAGGAGCGCTTAGACGATGCTCTACCACAACGTCCGGGTGATGGGTTCTTATCTCCAGCTGGTCGACGCGCTTGCGGTGGGCGCGAGCGCGGTAGCTGTCTGGAAAATCGCGGAGCAGGGCGCTTGGTTGCATTTGCAGAGTTCGCACCAAGCCCTTACGGTCTTCGTTGTACTGAATGTGCTGGCGTTTGCATTCTTAGGGGGGAGACTGCACGCTTATCACGCCCGCCGCACCGAGCGGCTCGCCGAAGAGTTGGGCGGGCTGTTCGAAGTTACGTTGTACGCAACAGGTTTGACCGCTCTGGCCTGCGTCGTTTTGCCCTTCTCGGCTCCGATCTCTTTCTATGTCGCCCTGCTGGCCTCGAATGTTGTGGCGATCGTAGCCAGCCGCTTGATCATGCGCGGGCTGATCCGTTACCTGCGCCGCAAGGGCGACGATTATCGGGTTTGGTTGCTGGTGGGAAACAATGCGCGCTCAGACCAGTTGGTGGAGAGCGTACAGCGGAACCCGCATTTCGGAATCCGCATTGCCGAAGTTGTGGACTTATCGGGAAAGCGGCGTTCGACGGGGACCGGCCATGCGGCGGCACACAAGCAGGTGCAGCGAATGCAGACTAGGCTGCTGGGGGGAATCGAAGAAATCCGGGATCTGGTCGGCAGGAATGTGATCGATGAAGTTGTGGTTACTCTTCCGGTCCGTAGTTTTTATGACGAGATCCAGCAAATTGTGGATATCTGCAATGAGGCCGGAATTTCCGTCAAGCTTCCGCCGGGGGCCTTCGC
>JASIGB010000573.1:0-7909 GCA_030045355.1 Bryobacteraceae bacterium | reverse complement strand
CTGAAAACCTTGGTTACGCTTTGGAGATGAATCAGTGTCGTGGCGTCCGAATCCAATTGGGCCTCCTTGCGAGCGCCGGAATCCGGATCGCTCAGCTCTGATAGACGTACGTAGCCACCAGGCGTTAGGTTCGCAAAAAATCAAAGGACTTTATGGGCCAGTAAATTCCCTAACAGGATCAAGTTAGCGGCAGAACCGGGCGGCTGAGATGGACTGGCGGCATGTCGCAGAGACCTCTTTACTGTGGGTATCTGGCTCCATTTGTGGCGCATCGCACTCCTGCGTGCCGCGTCGGGACTCCTCTCGACGCTCTGAACCTGTGATGCAAGGCATCGACACATGCACAAGAACTCACCGTCATAAGCGGCCCGAACTTGTCCGGCCATTGCCAGGCGTGAGATTCACCCGCGGCGGCGGGCCAAGGCGGCCTTCATTTCAGCTTCTGTGGCAAACTGACCGGCATTGGCCTGCCGCAGGCCCTTGCGGATATGTTCGATCTGCCACTGCTGGACATCGAGATAGGCGTCAATCGCCTCGTTCAGGATATAACTGCGATCCCTGTCCAACACGGAGGCAACGGCGTCCAGGGCCTCTCGCTTCTCAGAATCCAATCGAAAGCTGATGGTCCCGCGCATTCTCACCTAATAATACATCGTAATACTTCGTATTGCGACACCTTGCGACTACGACAGCGGCAAAACCAGCCGCGCCTCGCACCCCCGGCCTTCGGGTGAGTTTTGCAAGGTCAGTGTCCCGCCGTGCGCCTCCGCGATTTGCCGGCTCAGCACCAGGCCGATTCCCGAACCATTCGGCTTAGTCGTAAAAAACGGCACAAACAAATTCGAGGTATTCGCCAGACCCTGTCCCTGATCGCGCACCCAAACGGTCAGGCGCGAATCCTGCCGTTCCCAGCCCACGCGCACCCCGCCGCCGGTTTCTAGCGACGCATCCGCGGCGTTGCGAACGACGTTGATCAACAATTGCTCCAACTGATCGGGGTCGGCCTGAATCACCAGATCCGGGCCCGACACCACTTCGGGCGCGACGCGTGTCTCGAGTCTCGCAACGCGCCGGACCAACTCCGCGACACCCACTTCGCCGATGGTGGGCCGCGGCAGCTTGGCCAGTGTCGCATAAGCGTTCATGAAGCGGCTCAAGGCTTCGCTGCGCGCCGCGATCACGGCCAGCCCCTTGCGCGTATCGGCCTCCCAATCCTCGGGCCGGGGCTGGCGCGTCAAAATATTTTCCAGGCTGCCCGCGATGGACTTGATGGGCGTGAGCGAATTATTCAGCTCATGTCCCAGCACGCGCACCAGCCGCTGCCAGGCCTTCAATTCTTCCTCGCGCAACGGGCGCGTCAGGTCCGTCACCACCACCAACTGATGCGGCAGCCCGCCCTCGCGAAACATGCTGCGGCTGACGCCCCAGCGCGCGGCGCCGCCGGGGAAGGCGCGCTGTTCGGTGCGCTGCGCTTCCCCTTGCAGGTATGGCTCGAGGCCCAACAGCTCCGCCGATTGATCGAGCAGCCGCACCGCAGGCTGATTCAAGAGGCGCTCGCCCGCGCGATTTACCAGCTTCAGCCGGCGATTGCTGTCGAACGCGAAAACCGCGACGTTGATCTCCTCCATCACCTTGCGCAGCAGCGTGGTGGCTTCGAGCGCGCCGAGCCTTTGCGCGCGCAGCGTAGCGCTCATGGCGTTCACCTGCTGCATCACTTCGCCCATCGCGTCGCCGCTCTTGGAATGGCGGGCGCGAATGGAATAGTCGCCCTCGCGCATGGCCTCCAGAAGATTGGCCAGCGTGCGCAGCGGCGAAGCGACGCGATCGCGTAGCGCAAAACAGAAGCCCAGCCACACGCCCAGGATCAACGCCGTCAGCGTCCATTGCACGCGCGGCGTATAGTTGCCCAGCCACAGGATCAGCATGGAGGTGATCACCGCGGGCGACCCCGCCACCAACGCCATCACGAGAATCCGCTGTTCGTGGACCAGGCGCTGCTTATGGACTTTCACGGCGCGGTCACAACCCGTAGCGCTGGAGACGCCGGTACAGCGCGCTGCGGCTCAAGCCCAGGGCCGTGGCGGCGTGGCTGACGTTTCCGCTGTACCGCGCGAGCGCTTTCTTGATGAGAAAGGCTTCCACTTCCTCGATGCTCATGTCCTCCAGGCGCGGCGCGACGTCGCGCCCCGAGCGCAAGGCCAGATCTCCGGGCTTGATCTGCGAATCCTGCGCCATCAGCACGGCGCGCTCGATCACGTGATTGAGCTCACGCACGTTTCCGTGCCAGGGATGCTCCAGCATCAATTGCAGCGCGGCGCGGTCGAATCCGCCGATGCGCTTGCGGTAACGCTGCGCATGAGCAGAGAGGAAATGCGCGCCCAACAGCGGAATATCTTCGCGTCGCTCGCGCAACGGCGGCAGATGGATTTCGATGGTGTTCAGCCGGAACAACAGATCCTGGCGGAAGCGCCCGGCCTGCACTTCTTCTTCTAAATGCGCATTGGTGGCCGAGATCACTCGCACATCCACGCGCCGGGTTTTTGACGATCCCACGCGCTCCATCTCGCCCACTTCGAGCACGCGCAACATCTTGGCCTGCAGGTTCAGCGGAACATTGGCGATCTCGTCCAGAAAGAGGGTCCCGGTATCGGCCAGCTCGAAGCGGCCCACGCGATCGGTTTTCGCGTCCGTGAAGGCGCCCTTCACGTGACCGAACAACTCGCTTTCGAAGACTCCCTCCGCCAATCCTCCGGCATTCACGGTCACCATGGGCTTGGCGCTGCGCGGCGAGATGGCGTACAGCGTCTTCGCCACTACTTCCTTGCCGGTGCCGGGCTCGCCGGTGATGAGCACGTTCGCATCCGACGGCCCTACGCGCGAGATCATCTGCAACACCGGCTGCATGGCGGGCGACTCGGCGATCATCGCCGGAACGCCCTCGGCGCGCAACAGGCGGTTTTCGGCTTCCAGGCGCATGCCTCGGCGGATGGCGTTGCTCAGATCGATCTGCGTTTTCACGATCGCGAGCATGCGCTCGTTCTCCCAGGGCTTTTGCACGAAATCGCGCGCGCCGCCCCGCATCGCTTCCACCGCCAGTCCCACGGTTCCCCAGGCCGTCATGACGATCACCGGCAGCACCGGATCGATGGTCTGGATGCGCGACAGCAGGTCCAAACCCTCCTGCCCGGACGTCGTGTCGCGCGTGTAGTTCAGATCCACGATCACGACGTCGAAGTCGCGCGCTTCGAGCGAGGCGACCACGGCCGCGGGCGAGGTGGCAGCCTCGATCTGATAGCCTTCGCCCTTCAGCAGCAGGCGCAAAGCTTCCAGCACGTCCGCCTGATCGTCCGCGATCAAGATGCGGGGCGCCACGGCGTGGCTAATTCTCGATCCATCCATCGGCGATGTTGATGATGCGGTGACCGTACTCGGCATTTTTCTCGTTGTGCGTCACTTGAATGATCGTGGTGCCCTCGTCGTTCAGGCGCTTGAAGAGATCCATGATCTCGCGGCCTTGGCTTGAGTGCAGATTACCGGTGGGCTCGTCGGCCAGAATGATTTTCGGGCTGGCTACGATGGCGCGCGCGATGGCCACCAACTGCTGCTGGCCGCCCGAAAGCTGGTTGGGGAACAGGTCTTTTTTGCCCACGATTTGAAAGCGGTCTAGCACGTCGCACACGATGCTGTCGCGCTCGGACTTCTTGATGTTGCGGTAGGACAGCGGAATATCGAGATTTTCGTACACGGTGAGCGAGTCCAGCAGATGATAGCTCTGGAATACGAAGCCGAAATACTTCTTGTACAGCTCCATGCGATCTTTCTTGCCGAGCTTGTGAATGGCATGCTCGCCGAGATAATACTCGCCGGTCCAGGCGCTGTCGTGCATGCCGAGCAGATGCAACAACGTCGACTTGCCCGCGCCCGATGGCCCCATGATGGAGATGAACTCGCCCTCCTTCACTTCCGCATTGATGCGGCGCAACACATACGTCTTGGTGGGACCGTGTTCGAAATACTTCTCCACATTCCGCAGAACAATTAAAGGCGAACTCATAGGGTGCTTATATTATGACCTCCGCTTGCTGTCGCGCGCGGCTCAATCTTATCTGAGCCGCGACCGCGAGGCAGCAGAAGATCGCTTAGCGGAAGATCCAGGAGAAGCTTGACAGGACCTGGTTAGTGAGGGGGCAGCGGTCGATCTCAATGGCGTTCTGGAAACGGATCGAATCGAGCGCATTGGGCCAGTTCCAGGAACGCACCTCGGCGAATCCCAACATCACCAGCGAAATGAAGAGCACGGCAACAAAATCGACATGCTTCCGAAACATACGTCCCCCAATTAAGCTACGCCCACGCTTTCTTCCACGATCCTTCCATCGAACAGCCGGATGGTGCGGTCCGCATAGCTGGCGTAGCGCGGATCGTGAGTCACCATGCAGATGGTGGCGCCGCCCCGATGCAGCTCGCGCAACAGATCCATCACCGCTTCGCCGTTCACCGAATCCAGGTTTCCGGTAGGTTCGTCGGCGAGCAGAATGGACGGATCGCCGCCTAAAGCCCGCGCCACCGCCACACGCTGCTGCTGGCCTCCGGACAATTGCGACGGATAATGCTTGATGCGGTGCGACATGCCCACGCGCTCCAACGCGTCGTGCACGCGCTTCTTGCGCTCCGATGACGGCATGCCGCGATAGGTGAGCGGCAACTCGACGTTCTCGTATACCGTCAGATCGCCGATCAAATTGAACGCCTGAAAAATGAACCCGATCTCGCGATTGCGGATGCGCGCCCGCTCCGACAGCTTCAAATTTTGCACGGGCTTGGAATTGAGCACGTACTCGCCGTCGGACGGCGAATCGAGCAGGCCCAAAATCGCCAGCAGCGTGGATTTTCCGCAGCCCGAAGGCCCCGCGATCGAGAGGTATTCGCCCTTCTTAATATGCAGATGGATCCCTGCGAGCGCGTGCGTTTCCACCTCATCGGTCTGGAACACCTTGGTCACGCCGTCCATGCTGATTAAAGCCGTCTCGTCTATCGCCATGCGATTGCTCTCCCCCCGCTCCCTCACGGTCGCGGCTCCGTTACCTTGCGTTCAATTCAGCCGAATTCTGTTATAGGCATCCTGCGCCGACATATCCGACAGGATCACCTGATCGCCAACCTTCAATCCGTCCACGATCTCGATATTATTCACCGACGCGCGCCCCAGGTTCACATTCACTCGCTCCGCCTCTTTGCCGTCGCCGTCCAACTTGAACAGCGTGATTTTCGCTCCCGCCTGCCCCACCACGGGCCGCCCGACATACACCACGTCGCTCAACTTTTCGAGCGTAATGGTTCCGTCCACGCTCAGATCCGGGCGCGCACCCTCCGGCAGCGGACCCTCCAGGGTCACGTCCACATCCACGGTTCCATTCACCGCCGCCGGGTCGATACGCGAGACGTGCCCGGGAATGATCCCGTTGCGCGTATCGATGGAGGCTGATTGTCCCAGCGCCACGTCCTTGACCTGCGTTTCCGGGATTTTCAGCGTCGCTTTGAGCTTCTTGGGTTGCGCGATTTTTGCGAGAATTGTCCCTGGTGTGACGCGCATGCCCACTTCGAGCGGCGTCGCGGTGGTGCCGAGCTGCGTGAGCGTGCCGTCGGCGCCCGAGCGTATGGTCAACTCATCCACCTGCTGTTTCTTCAGCAAGTAGGCGGCTTGCAGTTTTTCGATCTGCACCTTCTGCGCGTCGATTTGGGCCTGAATCGATTTGTCGCTGATATCCAACTGCTGCTTCGAGAGCGCGTAGCGATCCTTCAAATCCTGATACTTGGCGACGGACAGCTTGGTATCCAGGTCCGATTTCAAACCAAGTTTAGTGAGTTCGGCATCGCGATCCGCTTGCAGCTTCGCCTGCTCCATGTCGGACTTCACCTCTTCGGTGGTGGCTTTTTGGGCGAGCTGCTGCGTCTCAAGCTGCACTCGCAGGTTGTCCAGGTTCGCTTGCGCCGCTTTCACCTGCCATTCCAGGTCCGCGGCCGCCAGATCCATGTCGGGATTGCTCAAGATCATCAGGACGTCGTTAGTGTGCAGCGAGGCGCCGGGCAGAAAATTGATCTTCTCCACGCGCCCGTCGGAATCCGCGGGGATCCACATGTACTGTTCGACCACCAGCGTCCCCAATCCGCGCACATCGCGCACCATGGGGCCGCGTTTGACCGTATCAATCCACACCGTCGCGCGATCCACCGAAGGCGCCGCGGGCTTCAGCCGGGAGAGCCCCCAGGTGATCAGCGGGATAGCCGCCACCAGAATCGCGATGAAGATAATGCGGCGAATCAGCTTCCGGCGAGCGACTTCTTTGCCGCGGGGTACATCCATAGCCATGGGAGATTTCTCCTGATCTCAGTTGGCAAATCTTCTGCCAACTTCGATATTACTGAAAAATAAGGGAACAGGCGCGATTTTTGTGTATCGTTCGCGCCCGCTGTGTCCGCTTGTGGGACGGGCTGTGCGGGCCGGGACGGGCTTGCGCCGGTCATGATGGGGAGCATGGCCCTGAATATCCGAAATCCAACCGTCAAGCAACTGGCCGATGAACTGGCTGCCTTGACTGGGGAAAGTAAGACCGAGGCGGTAAAGAAGGCTTTAGAGGAACGGCTTGCCACAGTTCGCCGTGAGCGCGCAAGGGCAAGGCCTCGATCGAAAAGCTGCGTGGGATCGCACGACGCGCTGCCGCTCATCTGAAGCGCCCACACTTGGATCACGCCGAACTCTTATACGACGAGCGCGGCCTGCCGAAGTGATCTTGGACACCTTGGCGCTTGTCCCTTCTTCTTTGAGGAGGCGAACAATTACTGGCTCAGCCGCGCCGACTCACTCATCGCCATGTACAGCATCCCGAACGCCACCACGGTTAATGCGATACAGATGCCGGCCACCGCACGCAGCAGCGGCTCCTTCCACATCAGACGCGCGCGCGGCGTCGAGGCCAGCCATCCGGCGACGAAACCGCCCGCAATCCCTCCCAGGTGCGCCCAGAAATCCACGCCCGGCAAAAAGCTCAGCACCAAACCGTAGATCACCCAGCGTGTGTAGAGCGACTTCACCTGCGCGCCGAGCGCGGTACGTTCCGTGAATCCGAACGCCAGCATCGCGCCAATCAGGCCGAAGATGCCGGCCGACGCTCCCACCGAAACATGCCCGCCGCCCAGGTGCGAGCTGGCGGCGAATCCTGTGACGGTGGACACGAAAAAGAAAACGATCAGGCGGCTGGTGCCGTACAACAGCTCCACCTCAGCGCCGATGTCGAACAGCACCCACATGTTCATCAGAATGTGCAACCAGCCGCCGTGCAAAAAGCCCGCCGTTACCAGGCGCCACCATTGGCCATCCATGTACGCCGCCGGAACGCTCTCGCCGGCTTGTGTGATTCCCGATTGCGGAAAATACTCCTGCACTAGAAATAGCGCGGCGTTGATGAGGATTATCATCACCGTTGTAAAGCGCGCCTGGGGGATCAGGCCGCCTAAGATTTCGCCCGGATTACGCCGATCTACGGCGCGAGGACCCAATGGAACCTGGCAGTACGGGCATGTCCGGTCGCTGGTGGTCACAAAGGCCCGGCAGTTCGGGCACATCCGCCTCTTATCCACTCGACCATTGTAACGATGTTTTTTCGCAGTCCCGAAAGCTTCCTTCGCAGCACCGAAAGACCCGTTGGTACAATTGAGTTTCCGGATGGCCAAGACGGAGCAACAGTATCGCCAGGACATCCTCGAAGTCGGCAAGCTGATCTATCAAAAAGGATGGGTAGCGGCCAACGACGGCAACATCAGCGTGCGCATGGACGAAGGCCGCATTCTCTGCACCTGCACGGGTGTCAGCAAGGGGATGATGACGGCCGAGGACGTGATCGTCTGCGAT
>JASIGB010000572.1:0-5989 GCA_030045355.1 Bryobacteraceae bacterium | reverse complement strand
GTAGGGATCGGCGACCTGGCCGCCGAGACCGGCTGCGCCTGCTTCGTTATTCAAGGTCCCGAGCGCAACGCTGACGGTATTGTTTCCGTGCCACGGGCAGCTCGAACCGCCCGTGCAGGTGTTAAGGTTGGGTCCTCCGGCGAAGGGAGTTCCGTTGACCGGGTTGTATTGCTCTGGATCTGAGGGAAGATCGGATCGACCCGCGGAGTCGGTGAACGGATGGCCGCTGCTGTCTAGCCAAAAGCCGCCATCAATCACCGCTACTTTGACGCGGCGGACGATCCCCTGCGCTGCAACGAATTCCCACGCGCGGCGGTCGAATTCCGGCCACGCGAAGGCATTGCTGACGCCGTTCCGATCGGCTTCTTCGGTGGTGCTCCAGAGATAATCCTGGGATTCGCTGACGAAGTTGAGCACCACTCGCTGGCCTGCGGCTAGTTGACTGGCTACGAAAGCGGCAAGCTGCGCGCCCTCATTCGATGAGAACTTCGATGCGCCGCGCACGCCCATCTTGGCGGAATCGCTATCGAGATTGTTGGCGGAGAACTGCGAAGGGTCGACCCGGATTACGGAGAACGGAGAGACCTTGGATGGCAAGTTGTCTACGGGCGACTGCATGACGATTACGCCCGAGTACTTGGTGGCGAATGCCGATGCGTCGGACGGAGAGCCGGCGAAGATGACCTGGTTGGCCACGAAGCGGCTCACCACACCTTGAGCGTCAGCAACGGCGGCGAGCGGACGCGGCCCATAGCCTGCATCGGGCAGCTCGGTCGGGCCGGTGAGAATGGATGGATCGATGGTGTGGGTCACGGTGAGAGAGCCCCAGACATCGATGGTGAAAACGTCGGATTTGACCGGTCCGGATCCGGGCACGTCTCCCTGGACATACATTTGAGCCGGTTGCGTCAGGGTCAGCGGAATTCGCACGGAGTAGACGTTCTGGCCCTCCGTCGAGGGCGCGAGCGTACCGGCCTGCGAGTCGCCGCGCGGGCCCTGGACCATGAGCTGGAGCGTCGAGGGCGGCGCGACGCCGGCGGGAGCGACGAGCTGAGCTCGAATCCAAACAGGGGTGGCCTCCGAGTAGGGGATGGAGGTCGGGATAGCTGTGGGGGAGACGATGGATTGCGCAAGAGCGCTGAAACCGCTTGCCAAGAGCACGAAATACACCGCGGACTGGGTCAGGAGCCGCTGGAATTTAGATGTTCGAATCATGGGAACCCTCCGGCTCAGAAAGCGGGAACGGCGGGCGGATCTTCTAAATCTCTAATGTTGGGATTGATTAAGGGATGCCGGGCGCCATTCAGGGCGGGGCATGTAGCCGGCGATCTCAGGGCGCGACGGCCGTGGCGTCGTCAAGGCCGCTACTTGCGGGGGGCGTAGGTCACTTCCACCTCGGTATTGACCCCGACAGGGTGGCCGGATTTGACCGTCGGCTGATAACGAAATTGAGACCACGGCACAGCCTCGCATAATTCCGCGCCGCTGTCGAGCTCCGCAATCTTGCCTGCCCCGTCGATAACCACTTTGCAGCGAACCGTTCCGCCGGAAGGCTCCCACAGGGGCGCAGGCAAAGTGGTGGGGCCGTCGATCAGCAAAGCGCGTTGTTTGTCTGCCGGGACAGAGATCTCGGGAGCCTCCTTCTCTGTAGCCCCCGCATCTACGGTTTCCTTCGCAGAGTCGCCTGGCTCGATCTTGGTCACCAGGAAAACCAGTCTGGCAGGATAGCGTGCCACTCTGTTGTGCAAACTTCTGCTATACCCATCCGCGAGATCGAGAGCCAGCCCGGGCCAAGCCATGTTCACCACAGTGCCGCAGCTCGATTCCAGCGGATAGCCGTTTTTGCCCTGGTCGGGATCGCCGATCGCATCGATGGCCTTTTGCGCGAGCACACCCTCGGCAACGTACTCCTTCCCCGGCTCGACCTGAAACGGCGTATGGAAGAAAAGACGGTACCGGCTCAAGCCGTCCAGGAGGTAGACGGAAGGTCCCTCCGCGTTCATCGAGGCATCTAGCGCACTCGTTTCAGTGGTAACAATTTGGGCTTTGCCATGGATTTTGTCCGGCGCGGCGGCTTGCTTCTTGGGCGGCGCGTTGGAGCAGCCCCCCAATGCAGCGAAGCTGAACAGCAAGAGATTCGCTACGTACCGGTTGCGGGTCATCGTTGGTCGCTTTCCTGATTGCCGATGTTTATCATTTGACCGGACCTCTACTGGTCCGCCGGCTCGATTCGCAGCACCGTACCATCAGCGATTTTGCTTTGAATCGAAGCCTCAGTGGCTACGTACAGATCACCGTCGGGACCCTGAATCACATCGCGAATACGCTGTTCAAGCGGAATCAGCAGTCCCTCCCGTTGCTCGGCTTGCGAGCGCTGGTGAAAAGCGACACGAATCAACTGCTTAGTCGTCAATGCCCCGACGAACATGTTGTTTTTCCACTTCGGGAACTTGTCCCCGGTGTAGAAGATGATGCTGGACGGACTGATGGAAGGCACCCAAAACATCCGCGCATTATCCATGCCAGGCCTAGCCCAGGGCTGATCGGAAACCAGCGTGCCTGTATAGTTGCGGCCGGCCGACACCAAAGGCCAGCCGTAATTGTGGCCCGGAAACAAAATGTTCACTTCATCCCCGCCCATAGGACCGATTTCCGCCTGCCACAACTCTCCTGTCTCCGGATTCACCGCCAGGCCATAACCGTTGCGGTGCCCATAAGTGAAGATTTCCGGCTTGGCTCCTGCCCGCCCCACAAAGGGGTTGTCGGGCGGTACCGTACCGTCATCGCGCAGCCGCAGCGTCTTTCCAGCGTCGTTATCAAGACTTTGCGCCTTCATCCGCAGGCTGTTATCCTCCGAGCCGTTGCAGCAGATGCGATCGCGATCGCCGACGGTGACATAAAGGAAACCGTCCGGGCTGAAATAGATCCTGCCCGCTAGATTGCCCCCCGTCTCCCAGGCGTCCGCTACGAAAATTTCCTGAACGTCGGTTAGTTTCGCGCCGCTCAGCCGCCCGCGTGCGACGGCGAGCGTGAAACTCTCTCCATTGCGCTTGGGGTACGAAACATACACCATCTGATTCTGTGCAAACTTCGGATGGACGGCCACGAAATGCAGCGAGTCCGCACTTTCACCGGCGGGAGTGGGTGAAGTCCACACAGGTTCCGGCAGGAGGGCGCCATCCCGAATCATGCGCAAGCGGCCATCGCGCTCGGTCACGAGTATCGTATGGTCGTCGGCGAATGCCAGGCTCCAGGGGTGAAAGAGGCCCGTGGCCACCGGCACGACCCGGATTTTTCCTTCCCTTGTATTGAGAACTACTGGGCCGGTGATGTCGGGCGACTGCTGCGCCAAGCCTCCAAAGGCAAGAAGAAAAAGAGCTAGAAGCGAACCAGTCAGGAATCGAGATAGTCGACGCACGCTCATTTCTACAGACGTTATCGGGAACCAGATTCATTGTCAACCATCTGCTCCTGTTAGGGCTTCCTGTCCAGGCACATGGCTCACGCCGGCTAAGCTCGGGGCTGTGGCGATGGCGAAGGAGTTTATCTCCGTGGACAACTAGGCTGCGACCAAGCGGCGCGAGACTACTTGCCCACCAGATGCTTCAAGTCCTTATTATTCTCTTGGCAGATGTATTCGAGCGGTTCCAGCTTTGGATAGAAGCGGATGTTCCAGCTTGCCGTCCAAGGCTTCGAGTAAGCGCCAGGATCGTCGATCGTAGCCTGATAATGCAGGATCAGTTCGTTGACCCGCGTGAAGCGCTCGATCACGTGAAGCTGTTCGGTGTGCGCGTGACCGGCTGCGTCTAACCAGCTACGATCATTGAAGCCGGTTACATCCACTTCCAGGGTGTCGTTGTCCCAGTGGCCGATACCTTCGCCCAAATATGTTGGATTTAGCTTCTCGGCTGGCGTGTGTTTGCGGCCGTCCATATACACAACGCGCCACATGTGCGCCCCGCCCTCGAACACAAACAAGATCCGGTCGGAAAGCTGATAGATCTGGAACGGAAACGATGTCGCGTACATGCGCGGGATGCCGGGTGGCAAGCAGAAGCCCTCGGGATCATCTTTGGTGAAGTTGGCGTTGACCCGTTCGTAGAACGCCTTGGTCCATGGAAGGAAGGGAACCTCGATCTTGCGTTCGGGCTGCGCTGTACCCGCGAAGCCGCCTCCAGTGCCTGAAATGTCCCCAACTCCAGGTGCAATCCAGGATCCCTTCGCATTCCCCAGGTCGGGATGTCCATCGTCCAGGCGGGGCGCCGGAGGGATGTTCTTTTGAGCCAGCGCGGCGGCTACCTGCGCACCATCGAAATCCTGGGCTGCCGCCGGAGGAATGGCTGCCAGTGCCGCTGCGAAAATGACCTCTCTCGTCATTGCTTCCCGCCCTGACTGGGGAAAAAGTATATACCATCCGCCAGCCGGTGGCGACGGCCCTAGAGCGACATCTGAGGTGTCTTGCCTCAGCGCGGGTTCCACCAAGCGTTCCGCGAGGTTGTGAGCCCCGTGATCCTGATATAGTACGGCAAGTTCTCCCGACAGGAGTCCACCATGTCGAACCATCACATACCACGGCGATTCCTAGTGGCGCTCTTCGCGACGCTGGCCCTTGCTCCCGCCGCAAAGCCTCAACAACCGAAAGCGAAACCTCCCAAGGCGCTCCGCTTATACGTGTTCGACGGCGGCACCTTGAATATTCCGGACACATCGCCCTACCAATTGAAAAAGGAGGACGTCGCCACAACATTCATGTCGGTGGCCTCGTTCCTTGTAGTTCATCCCAAGGGCACGCTGATCTGGGATACCGGCGCTGTGCCCGATAGCGCGTTCAAGCCGGATGGCGGGCCAGGTACAATGCGCTACGCAACCGCCACGAAGACGTTACAGTCCCAGTTGGCCGAAGTGGGTTATTCTCCCGCTGATATCACTTATTTGGCGCTTTCGCATTTTCATTGGGACCACGTGGGCAACGCGAACCTTTTTGCCGGCTCGACTTGGCTGGTGACGAAGGCAGAACGAGACATTATGTTCTCCGATCCTCCTTCGCCACGCACGGAGCCGCAGAACTACAGCGCGCTCAGAAATGCCAAGACGGTGTTCCTCAGCGGAAGCAAATACGACGTTTTCGGAGATGGCACCGTCGTGATCATGGCCGCCCCGGGCCATTCTCCAGGGCATCAGGTTTTGTTTCTCAAGCTGGCGAAGACGGGGCCGGTGATGTTGAGTGGCGATCTTTATCACTATCCCGAGGAACGCAAGCTCCATCTGATTCCCACCACCGAGTTCAACGCGCAACAGACCATAGAATCACGCGCGACGGTGGAAGCGTTTCTCAAGAAGACCGGTGCGCAGCTCTGGATACAACACGATTTCAATGCCAATGCCAAGCTACGCAAGGCGCCGGGCTTCTACGAGTAGGCGGGACGATCCCGCGCAAATCATCGTCTAGGACCGTTCTCACGCCGTCTCCAAGAGTGGCGACGCCGCACACGCGCCCAGAGGGCATCCGGCGCGTGCGCTACACAACATTCGTGAGCCTTACAGGCGGATTAAGGTGCGACAAGTCAGCGGCGCCCCCGCTGCGTTGAATCCGCAGCCCATCATCTCGAGAATTTTCCTCTCCGCCGTTAGTAGATCCGCCTCTGCTTCCCGCTGTTCAGGGTGAGGGTAAAGAAATGGTCCTGATCAGGGCCGGAACAGCAGATGGAGGAGATATGAATTGTAATAAACTTCGCGGTTTGATTTTCGCGGCCGTAGTGACCACTACGGCACCGGCGTTTGGCGGTGTGGCAGTATCCATCACGGTGGCGCCCCCGCCGCTTCGCGTGTATGCGCAGCCGCCATGTCCCGGCGACGACTACATTTGGACCCCGGGACACTGGGCCTACGGGCCCACGGGCTACTACTGGGTATCGGGCGCCTGGGTGCTGGCGCCACATCCGGGTTATCTTTTCACTCCTGGCTATTGGAGCTCTGTCAACGGCGTATA
>JASIGB010000571.1:0-8259 GCA_030045355.1 Bryobacteraceae bacterium | reverse complement strand
GTGGCCGCGCCCCTGGCCGTGTTGGTGTCCATTACGGTGGCTCTGGTCATCGTGATTCAGGACTGGCGCAATGTGCACGTCCGCAGCGCCGGCTGGCTGGTGGCGTCCACGCTGTTCGGCATCCCCCTAGGCTTACTGATGCTCAAAACAGTTTCCGAATCGATTGTCAAATCGATCCTCGGCAGCATCATCATCGTGTTTGCACTGTATTCGCTCGCCGGGCGCAAGCCAAAGCTTGATAGCGACCGCTTTGCGCCACTGTTCGGATTCGCGGCCGGAATCCTCGGAGGCGCCTATGGCATGAACGGCCCGCCGCTGGTGATCTACGGTCTTCTGCGCCGCTGGCAGCCCGCGCAATTCCGCGCCACATTGCAAGGATATTTTCTGATCGCGAGCATGGTCGGCATGGCCGGATACGCGGTGACGGGCCTATGGACTCGCGCGGTGAGCGCGTATTTTGCTCTCTCATTTCCATTGGCATTGCTCGCAATTTATCTGGGCCACGTGCTTCACCACCGCATGAGCAGCACCCGCTTCCTCCTGGCGGTGAACCTGGGCCTGATCATCATCGGCGTGTTATTACTCAAGCAAGGTTTATTTCGTGCTTAGCTTCTGCCAATGGCTCTTTCAGACGCCGCTCAGCACCGCGATTCGCGAATCCATTTGGGTGTATCCGATTTTGAACGTCTTGCACTGCGCTGGGATTCTGTTGGTCGCCGGTACCATCGTCGTCGTCGACTTGCGGCTCCTCGGTTTCGGCCTGCGGCGGATGCCGGTATCGAGCGTGGTCGGTCAGGTTGTGCCGTGGACGTTATACGGCTTCGCGTTCATGGCGATTACCGGATCTCTTCTCGCGTTGTCGGAACCGGTGCGTCTCTACAAAAGCATATTCTTCCCCTGGAAACTGGCGTTCCTCGCCCTCGCCGGGTTGAACGCGCTCTTCTTCCATCTGGGTGTGTATCGTGGCGTATCGGCCTGGGACTTGAAATCGGCCACGCCCGCGCGGGCGCGCCTCGCCGGTATCGTATCCATCATCTGTTGGATTTGCGTGATCGCGGCCGGGCGCGCGGTCGGCTACGAATCCCTATGAAGGCGTCTTGATGAAGCCGCGCGGCCTCACGCACGATTTCCCCTTCTGTTGGTTTTTCGAATGGATGGAACATTCGCCAGTCGGCGATTTTATGCGGGGCTCGCGCGTCACGTTCCCCATTTTCGAAAGCCTGCACTTGATCGGCCTCGCGCTATTCGTGGGAACCCTCCTGCTCACGGATTTGGGATTGTTGGGCCTGGCGATGCGCCGCCAGCCCGTGCAGCAGGTGGCTTCCGCGCTTGCGCCCTGGACGTGGAGCGGCTTTGGATTGTTGATGCTCACCGGCCCTCTCATGTTCACCGCGCAGGCCGCCAAATGGCACGACAATCCGGTATTTTGGATCAAGATGCTGTTGCTGATCGGCGCCACGATCTTTCAGTTATCGGTGCGGCGCAGAATCGTCTCGGAGGATCCCGCGCGATTTCCCACTAGGCCAAGGTTGGTCGGCGCGGTATCGCTAATCTTGTGGGTCAGCATCGGCCTTCTGTCAAAAGCAATGGAGTTTGTATGAAACACATTTGCGTCATCGTGTTTATCGCGTCCATGGCATCCGCGGCAGCGCAGGAACCGCGGATCCAAGCCCAGATCAAGCAGCTCCGGAGCCTTCCCGATGCCGAGCGGGCTGCCGTGACGCGCGATCTGGCGGCGAAAATCCGGCGCCTGCCCGCGGATTCGAGGCAAAAAGAACCGCTCGCCGAACAACTGGCAAACCTGGTGACGGAGGGCGATCCCGGTCACGAGACGCTCCAGGCCGTCGGCGCCGCGCTGGCAGAGGCGTTACCCGGGGATCCCCATCCCGCCGGCTACACGACCTTGGCGCAGCTTGTCCGCTACGAAGGCGTCACCGTTTCTCTGCATGATCCGCACCTCGCCGATGCCATGAAGAAGCTGGAAGCGGACGATGAAAGCCGCAAGCACGCCGACTTTACACTCACCGATCTCAACGGAATGCCGTGGAGCCTGCGCGCGCTGCGCGGCAAAGTGGTACTGGTGAATTTCTGGGCCACCTGGTGCCCACCCTGCCGCAAGGAACTGCCCGATTTGGAAGCCCTCTACGATCGCTTTCGCCCGAGCGGCTTTGTGGTGTTGGCGATTTCCGATGAAGATCATGCCAAAGTCGCGCCGTTCATCGCCGATCACAAACTCACGTATCCCGTTCTTCTCGATGCCGGCCGCAAAGCAAACGAGCTGTTTCAAGTGGACGGCATTCCCAAAAGCTTCGTCTACGATCGCCAGGGCAAACTGGTCGCCGAAGCCATCGACATGCGCACGCGGCGCCAGTTCCTGGAGATGCTTGGAAAAGCCGGACTCCAGTAGACGCTCAGCGGTCCAGCCCGAAATGGGGATGCTGCGCGTCGCCCGTGATTTTGATCTTCAGATAAGTGCCCGCGCCGTTTTTGGCGAAGAACGGATCAGCCGGTTTGAGCAGCCAGCGTTTCCAGCCCGTCAAAGTCTCGGAAATTTTCGCGTTCAGCTTGAGCGCGCCATGAAAATCGAGCATGTTGGTCCCCAGGTCGTACGTTCCCATTACAGAAACCGCTGCCCCTGGAACCTCGAAGGCCAGCGAGCGAAACGTCATTACCTGGTTTTCCAAGTGAAACGAGCCCGCCATTTTCGATACCACTTCATCGATTTCCCGATTCTTCGGCTGGCCCTGCCCGCGCCGGCTCAACTGATCGATCTGATCCTGAATGGTGGACTTCAGAAACTTCGCGCCGTCAAGATCGAACGTGCCGTCCAGCACCAGCTTCTGCTTCACCTTGCTTGTCAGCGGCGGAATATCGATGCTCGTCTTCATGTCGATGATGCCTTCCATGAACGGCGGGCCTTTCATGGCCAGACGCAGCAGGTCGCGCATGTCGCCGTGGGGCATGCTGACGTCCAGATCGATATCGCGTTGCGAATACTCTTCATGCTTGATCACCGCGCCGGTGGTTGTGAAACTGGTATGGCCGAGTGTGGCGCGCACCGGTTTGAGAATCGTATTGCCGTTCGTGCCGTCCACCTGCGCTTCGAACGTGGTGGAAAGTGCCACGGGCTGGCCGGACATTTTCAAGGCGAAGTTGGGAACATACGCCGTGCCGCGGGCGTTCACTGCATTCAGACTGCCGCTGAAAATTCCCTTGGACGCGAGCGTCCCGGCGATGGCGCCAAAGATTCCCAGGTCGGCCTTGTCGAAGGTGTAGTTGCCTTGAAGCGGCGTGTCGCCTGGAGCAGATGCGTTCCAGGGCCCGAGATCGCCGTTGCTTTTCACGATTCCCGGCGGCTTGGGGATGGTGAGATCGGCATCGTAACGCATGGCCGAATTCACGCCTACAGACTGAAGGTGCAATTGAGAAATGTGAAAGCGCAGCGGCTTACGGCTTGCGTCCCGCGGCAGCAGCACGAGAACGGCATCGTGGATCTGGACGTCTTGGATGATCACGTTGGAATTCGGTTCCGTCCCGCCTTGCCAGTTTTGCCGCTGGCCTTTCGGCGGAACATTGATCTCCATGCCGTCCAGCGAAACAAAATTGACGGACTTTTTCGGCTGGGCCAAAACGCCCAGATCCACGGTGAAAGCGACTTTCTGGATGCGAAAAAGAGGCGGCTTGCTGCGATCGCCCGCCAGATGCATCGCCAGACCTTCGCCTTCCACCGTCACCAGCGCACCGCGCCCGTGGCGCAGCAGGATCTGCAATACGGACATTTTCGGCCTGTTAATGTCCAGCGCGGCCAATTCGACGTCGGTATGAAAGCGGTTCTGCAAATATTGGATGGCTTGAGCCCGGAGAGTGGGCTCGAATTGTTTGGCGATGATGGTGGCGGCAATGTAGGCTCCCGCGGCGAGAAGCAGGATGAGCGCGGCAATTCCACCCAGCCACAGTTTCTGACGTTTATTCAACTTAATAGCAGCCGTAGGTTAGATCGTTGTGACGCCGGATTGTTACTTTCTTCAGGGCACGAATTCAGCGTGAACAATATAATCGAGTTTCGGAAAGTCCTGCGTGAGATATTCATTGGCTTCGCCCTCCACGCGGCCGGGGTCGATATACTTTCCTTCCGGC
The DNA here is from genome assembly GCA_030045355.1 of Bryobacteraceae bacterium. Classification (GTDB taxonomy): domain Bacteria; phylum Acidobacteriota; class Terriglobia; order Bryobacterales; family Bryobacteraceae; genus Palsa-89. Next base: position 4,122 of record JASIGB010000571.1, on the reverse strand, counting down.
CGCACCTCGCCATAGCCCGAGTAAAACTGATCCACGACGTCCATGCCCTGAATCACCTTGGCGAACGGGACGAAGCCCTGGTCGTCGAGCGCCTTGTTGTCGGCCAAATTGATGAACATTTCGGTGGCGCGCGTTCCTGGTCCGGACTCGGCGTAGGCCAGCGTGCCACGGAGGTTCTTCTGCTGCGGCGGATCGTCGGCGATGAACATGGTGCGCCATTTGGCGTGCACGTTGAAATCGCGGTGGACGCCGAATTGCGCGATGAATCCCGGAACCACCCGGAAGAAGCGGCCTTGATCGAAATATTTCATGCGGACCAATTCATGAAAACGATCCACGCCGTGGGGCGCCGAGGCCTTATCGGCTTCCACAACAAAATCGCCCTTCGATGTTTGAAACTTCACGCGGAACACGGCGGGCACCACCACGGGTTTCGGCGGCTCCTTCTTAGAACATGCCGTCATGAGGAGCATGGTGGCGCAAACGTAAGCGAGACGCATTCACATTTAGGGTACAAGATGAATTAGATGATGCAAAACAAAGTGGTGGTGATTACCGGCGGCACATCCGGAATCGGAGAAGTGGCGGCGTTGAAGTTGGCGGCGATGGGAGCGCGCATTGTTCTGGTGGCTCGCAGCCGCGGCCGCGCGGAAGCGACGCTGGCTCGATTGCGTGGGATCGTGCCCGCGCAGGCGCACAGCGCTTATTATGGGGATCTTTCGCGGTTATCGGAATTGCGCCGGGTGGGCGGCGAGATCGCCGCGGTTGAGCCGCGCATCGATGTGTTGCTCAACAACGCCGGCGCGATGTTCAGCCGGCGGCAAACCACCGAAGACGGATTGGAGCTCACATTTGCCACCAATCATTTGTCCTATTTCGTGCTGACGCATTTGTTGCGTGAGCGGCTGATGGCTTCAGCGGCGCGGGTGGTGAGCACGTCTTCGCATGCACATTATGGCGGAAGGATCGATTTTAACGATCTGCAAAACGAGCGCAAGTACAGCGGTTTTCAGGCGTATTCTCAGTCGAAGCTGTGCAACGTGCTGTTCACGCGCGTGCTCGCCCAGCGGCTGGCCGGAACGGGCGTATCGGCCAACAGCTTTCATCCCGGCTTCGTGAGGACCCGCTTCGGCGATGAGAGTGGCGGCGGGCTGGCGCGAGCGTTCCGGTTCTTCAAGCTGTTTGCGATTTCAGAAGACAAGGGCGCCGATACGATGGTTTATCTCGCGTCGTCGGATGACGTGGCTCACACGAGCGGGCTGTATTTCTATAAGCGAAAATCCGTGGACCCATCGAAGATCGCGCAGGACGAAGCCGTCGCTGAGCGGCTATGGGAGGAGACTGCCGAGATTGCCGGGATCAGTGAGTGACCAAATTTTGGATCGCTTCGAGCTCTTTGCCGGCTTCGGAGAGTTTCCCTTGCGATACGAGTTCGCGATAACGTTCCAGATGCTGGCGGATCTCGCCGATGCGCGGGTCAGGAGGGTGCCCGGCCGAGGGGGCGGGTGTGGAGGTCGTGGTGACAGCCGGCGCCGCCGCTGGAGTCTGCGCGGGCGCCTCGGGCAATTTCTCTCCGGCCAGCTGCGCGAGCGCCTGTTGGTACGTATCGGCGTACACCAGGTTGTTACCCATCGCGAGCGCGACCTTCTTCAATTGCGGCATCTTGGCCTGCGACGCCTGGATGTAGATAGGTTCGACGTACAGGAAGGTTTGATTGATCGGGAGAACGAGCATTTGGCCGCGCAGTACCTGCGAGCCCTGCTGGTTCCACAGCGTCAAATCCTTGGAAATGTTTTGATCCTGATTGATGCGCGCCTCAATCTGCATGGGTCCGAGAATGATCTCTTGCTTGGAAAGCAGCAAAACCACTTTCTCGCCTAAATGTTCTCCATCGCAGCGCGCCATCATCAGGCCGATCAGGTTGTCGCGATTGCGGGGGGTGAAGGGGATCAGGAGCAGGAACTCGGGCTGGGATTCGCCGGGCAGCGTGGCGACTACATATGTCGGGGCAACGGGACCAGGCGTGCCGCCTTGCTCGTTGGTGAACTTGGCCGTATCCCAGGCGTCGGACTTGTTGTAGAACGTATCGGGATCGCGCATATGGAACAGCCGGTAAATGTCGGCCTGCACGCGGAAGATCAATTCGGGGTAGCGGACGTGACGGCGCAGATCGGCGGGCATGGCCGATTCGGGTTCAAACAAATTCGGAAACAGGTTGCGATAGGCCTCGAGCAGCGGGTCGTTGGGATCGAAAACGTAGAAGTGCACCGTTCCGTCGTAGGCGTCGATAGTGGCCTTCACCGAGTTGCGGATGTAGTTGAACTCGCCCATGCCCTCGATGCCGACTTTGGCCGAATAAGGATGGACATCGGAGGTCATGTAACCGTCGATGATCCAGACCAGGCGGCCGGAATCGGTGAGCACCAGATAAGGATCGGGATCCCAGTTCAGGAAATCGGCCATGGCGCTCACACGCGCGGTGACGTTGCGGCGAATCATCATGCGGCTGTCCGCCGTCAAATAGCTGGTCAAAAGGATATTCACGTCCTGTCGCGAAACCGCGGCGGCCAGGCGCATGGCGAGCGAAGAAATCGGGAAGCCGCCGTGTCCGTCGTAATGCGTTTCGACGTTGCGGTCGCCCGAAGGATAGTCGAACTCGGCCTGGGCGGTGTGGACGAACACCGGATCCTGCACGTTTTCGCCGTAGTACAGATCCGGCTGAGTGAGCTCGAGACCGGGGACGCTGATCTCCGGCGGCGCGTCCTTGACGATCAGGACCGGCAGGCCTTCCTGCGATACCTGGTTGGCTTCCGCCATTACGACGCCGTATCCGTGCGTATAGATGAAATGCGGATTGATCCAGCGCGTGCCTGCTTCGCCGAGCTGCGAGAGATCCAGCTCGCGCGGCGAGATCATCATCTGGCGGAGGTTTCCGTTGATGACGTAGCGGTCGATGTCGGTGTCGGTGTAGATATACGGGCGGTAGGGTTGGAGCTGCGTGATGGCGTCGTGATACGCATGCACGTCCCACAGGCGCACGTTGTCGAGCAAAGGCTGATATTTGCTGAAATCCACGCCCTGGTTGGGCATCGCGGTAAAATCGACCTCACGCGTGCGCTGATCGATGCCGTAGGCCGAACGCGTGGCCTCAATGTGCTTTTGGATGTAAGGCCGCTCGATAGAGATTTCGTTGGGCCGGACATAGACAGCGCTGACGACCGATGGCAGAACGGAACGCAGCACGATGGCGCCGACGACCGCCACGGCCGCGGTGCGCCAACGGCCGGCCACGAGCAATCCCGCGGAAATTACGCAAGCGGCGATCTCGACCCACTGCAACGGAAGGACGATGTTCTGATCCACGTAATCGATGCCCACCATGAAACTGCCGTGCTCGTTGAGCAGCAGACCGTAGCGGGCGAGGAAAAATCGCGCCGCGAGCGCGATCAGGAATACGGCGCCCAGACTCCGAACGAAATTGCTCTTCAGCGCATTTCCGAGGCGAAGCTCGGTGATGTTGATGGACTGGACGTTCTGCCAATCACCCACCTGGCCGGTGAGCTCCCAGCCGCGCTCGGCGATCCAGTAAATCAGGGCGCCCAACACGACAATGCCGAGCAGCAAACCGATTAGATCTGAATAGAACGGAATCTTGAAGAGGTAAAACGAGAGCGGATTTCCGAAGGCGGGATCGCGCCAGGCCGTGGCGGCGCCGCCCAAGTCGCGGCCGCCGAAATAGCGGACGACGGTCCAGGTATCGAGCGTGGACGCCGCGACGATCCAGGCGAGCAGCAAAATGCCTAGCGCGGTGAGCTTCGCGTACAGCGAATGCTCGCGCAGGCGCACGTGCGCCTGTTTGAGCGCGAGCGAGTGGGCGATCCAAAAGATGATGAACGCCAGAATGGTGGCGCCGGTGACGGGGATCAGGCTATAGGCCAGGATGCTGAACCAGGTGCGTAACTGGTTCATTTCCTTCCACCATTGGTAATCGATGGTCCAACTGCACAGCCAGCGCAGCAGGATGAAGAGAACGATGACGACGATGGCGTACCACAGGCACCCGCCGCGAGCCTGGCGGCCGGGAATCTGGCGATGGGGGAAAGGAGCGTGCAAGGGTCCGAT
>JASIGB010000570.1:0-4176 GCA_030045355.1 Bryobacteraceae bacterium | reverse complement strand
TCGATGTTGCTCTCCTCATCGAAACGCGCTTTCAGTTCCACTACCACGGCGACTTGTTTGCCGTTTTTCACCGCTTCGAGTAGAGCCTCCACGATCGGCGAGTTGCGGCCCAAACGGTACAGCGTCATCTTGATCGCCAGCACGTGCGGGTCTTTGGCGGCTGTGCGCAGGAACTCCACTACGGGCTGGAACGACTCGTAGGGATGGTGCAGCAGTTGATCCTGACGGCGGATCGCGTCAAAAACATCCTCGTCTTTCAAGGCAAAGCCCGCGGGTGTGTGCGGAAGGAACGGCTTGTCCTTCAAATCCGGACGGTCCAGCGCCGCGAGATGCCGCAACCGGCTTAAATCGAGCGGACCCTGCACGCGGAAAATGTTGGCCGGATCCAGCTCCAGCTTGGCGGCCAGCAGATCGATCATCGCGCCGGGCATGCGCGCGTCCACTTGCAGGCGGACGGCATCGCGAAAGCGCCTCTGCCAGACGGCTTCCTCGATGGTTTCGAGCAGGTCGTCCGTTTCCAGCTCCTTAATCGCGACTTCGGCGTCGCGCGTGAGATGGAAGACGTGCGCGCGCAGGATTTCAAGGCCCGGAAACAAATGCTGGAGGTTTGCGATGATGAGCTGCTCCAGCCAGACGAAGCCATGCGCTCTGGGGCCGTGATTCAACGCCACGGGAAGCAATTGCGGCAAGCTATCAGGAACCTTGACGCGCGCAAAATGTTCGCCGCCGCCGCCGGGCTCGCGCACCGCGACCGCGATATTCAGGCTCAGGTTCGAGATATGCGGGAAAGGACGGCCGGGATCGAAGGCCAACGGCGTCAGAACGGGGAAGACTTTTTCGGCGAAGAAGGTGTCGAGCTGCGCACGCTGCTCGAGACTGAGCTCGTTTAACTGCAGCAGACGAATGTGATTCTCTTCGAGCGCGGGAAGCAGTTCTTCGCGCAGGAAATCATATGCGCCATTCACCAGGCGCGCCACCGAAGCGCGGACGGCGTCCAGGGTTTCCGAAGGGCCGCGGCCGTCGAGACCGGTTTCCTGCACTCCGTTTTCGATCTGCTGCAAAACCCCGGCCACGCGCACCATGAAGAACTCGTCGATGTTGGAGGCGAAAATGGCGAGGAACTTCACGCGCTCGAGCAGCGGATTGCGCCGGTCGCGCGCTTCTTCGAGCACGCGGCGCTGGAATTCCAGATGGCTGAGTTCGCGGTTCCAATAAAGGGACGGATCGCTCAGTTCGGCGAGATCGGTGAACTCGAGCGGCGCTCGAGCGGCTTCCGCGCACATGCGTTTTTCCTAGTGTACCGAAGTCCGCCGCCCAAGGAACCAGCAATTCTCCTAGTTTTATGCGGCGCATCATTCAGAGCAGGATAAGAAGAGATACCCGCAAAATGTTGAACTCGCTGCTACGCGCCGCATTGTATCCCCGGTCACTCACACTGTTGGCGGCCCGAAAGCTGGTGACCCGCTTATCGCAGTCCTGGCTGCGCGCGGCGAGGTAACGCGCGAACTGGGGGTCGACTTCCAGATTCACGGCTTCGATAGCGGAGTCGGCCTGCCTGCGCCTGCGGATTACCGCGATATGCCTTTTTCCTGGAAGACCGGCAACTATCCTATGGATCAAGATGCGCTCCGCAAACGCCTCCAGAAAGCGCAACTGATCCTGGGGCCGGTGCGCGAAACCTGCACGGATTTCTTCACGCGCTACAATCCCGCGCCGATCGGGTGCATCTTCTGGGACCTGGACTTTTATTCCTCCACCATGGACGCCTTTCAGATCTTGCATGGGGACGAAAAATATTTCCTTCCCCGAGTTTCCATGTACTTTGACGATATCGTTAGTATCGACCACTGCGATTACACCGGAGAGCGCCAGGCCATCACCGACTTTAATGCGCAATCGCCCCACGCCAAGATATCGCCGGAGTATTGGGCTAGGCTTCAGGACCTGCCTTTTAGCTGGAAGCACCAGATCTTCGTCTATCACAATTTCGCGCACCGCTACTACAACCGGTGGGTATGGGAAAAACAGCCGGTGGAGGAAGCCGCGGCGCAGGCGTGAATTTTCAACTCGCCCAGCCGGGTTGCGCGCCGTTCGAAGCCTAGCTCTTCTCGGCGACGCGAAGATCGTTCGTTACGGAAAAGACTCCCGGAACCGAGTTGGCGCGAATATAGGCGGTGTTCTTATCGGCCTGGCTATCCACTACGCCGGTCAGCGTCACATGGCCGAAATCGACCACGATGTGGATGGAGGGAATCGCGCCCATGGCGTAGCGATACAGGTCCGAATACCCGAAAATCGCGCGGTACTCGGCGGCGCGTATATGGTTGTCCATCGAGGAAGGCGGAAGAATGTTGATCTTGTCGATCACCTTCGTCACGCCCGGAATCCGCTTCACCGAGCGCTCGGCGTCCGTCTTGACTACCGGGTTATTGACGTCTCCGGTCAGCGTCACAACGCCGGTTGCAGTGTCGACCGCGTAATTCAAGTCGTCGAACACGCTGTAGTAAGGAATCATCACCAATTCATGCCGAACCTGGTTGGCTAGATCCTGAGCGGGCGGCGCATTCGGTCCCGCAAACATTGGAGCGCTCCCAACAGCGAGCGCCGCGGCGATAGCGATGCTTTGGAATGTCTTCTTCATTGGCTTACCTTCCGTCACTCCACTGGATGTGATGCCTCGACTGGCAGTTCCGCGAATTACATAGATTTACCGGCCTCCGGCGCATTAAGAACCTTAAGGTGCGGCTCGCCGCCTTCTGGGACCCAACCACGATATGATGAAATTGAACGCTTTCATCGCTACAAATTCAATTCCATGTCAGAATCACGTGCACCCGAACTAGGTATCAATAGTTGGCTTGAAGATGAGCTGTACCAGCAGTATTTGAACGATCGCAAGAACGTCGACGAAAGCTGGAAGGAAGTTTTCGAAACCAATGGCGGCAGCGCGCCCGAGGCGCCTGCTGCACGGGCGGCAAACGGCTCGCATGCGCCGCGGCCACAGGCCGTCGCTTTGCAGAACGGTGGGACGGCCGGCGACACGTTGAGCGTGCCCGAGCATCCAGCGCCCCAACATCAACCGATCGACGGTGAAACGCTCATGCCGCTGCGCGGAGCGGCCGCGCGCATCGCCGAGAACATGAACGCCAGTCTCGCCATTCCGCTGGCGACCTCGCAGCGCGTGATGCCGGTAAAGGTGATCGACGAGAATCGGCGCGTGATCAATGAGCACCGCGCGCTGCTCGGCAAGAGCAAGGTTTCTTATACGCATATTGTCTCCTGGGCGATCGTGAAGGCGATTCGGACCAACCCGTCGCTGAATCACGCCTACGCGGAGACCAATGGCCAGCCGTTTCGTGTGGTGCGGGACCGCGTGAACATCGGAATCGCGGTAGACGTGGCCGGCAAGGACGGCACACGGTCTCTGAAGGTTCCCAACATCAAAGATGCCGGGACGCTGGACTTCGCGCGGTTCGTCCAGGCCTTCGACGACATCATCTTCCGGGCCCGCAACAACAAGCTTACGGTGCAGGATTTCGAAGGCACTACGATTTCGCTCACCAATCCCGGGACCGTGGGAACGCTTGGATCGGTGCCACGCCTGATGCCCGGCCAAGGCGCTATCGTCGCCACCGGCGCGATCGATTATCCGGCCGAATATCACGGCGTAACGGATCATCTGCGGGCGCTGCTGGGGTTGAGCAAAGTGATGACGGTTACCTGCACGTACGACCATCGCGTGGTGCAGGGCGCCGAGTCGGGTATGTTTTTGGGCCGTCTCCAGGCGCTGCTCGAAGGCGAAGACGGATTTTACGAGAGGATTTTCAGCGATCTGAAGATTCCGCATAAACCCGTGCACTGGGAACCGGACCGGACGGTTTCCGTTCCGGGCCTGCGTGGCGGACAACGCGACGAAGTGATCAAGGAAGCCGCGGTGTTGCAGCTCATCAACGCGTATCGCGTGCGCGGGCACTTGATCGCCGATTTCGATCCTCTCGGTTCCGAGCCGGTGTATCATTCCGAGCTCGACCCGGCCACTTACGGCCTGACGATCTGGGACCTGGACCGCGAATTCCTCACCGGCACGCTGATGTCGGACGATGACCAGCCGGGTAAATTGGCCACGTTGCGCGAGATTCTGGAGACCCTGCGCCAGACCTATTGCGGAAAAATCGG
>JASIGB010000569.1:0-3649 GCA_030045355.1 Bryobacteraceae bacterium | reverse complement strand
GGCTCAAATCACGTCACTCGATCGTAACCAGTTTGCGCTGGATTTCGCCGGTAACTCGCGCCTGTTTTTCGCCGACGTAGACGTTTACTTCCGAACGAATACCGAACTCGGGCAGGTACACGCCGGGCTCCACGGAGAAGCATGTGCCCGCGATGATGCGGCGCTCGTCGTGAGTCTCCAGGTTGTCCATGTTCGCGCCGGTACCATGGACCTCTTCGCCGATCGAGTGGCCCGTACGATGGAAGAAATATTGGCCGAAGCCGCGGTCCTTTATATAAGTTCTGGCGGCATCGTCGACCTCGAATCCGTGGAGGGTTTCGCCATTCTCGACGGCGGTCTGGACGCGCGCGACGGCGCGGTCGCGGGCGTCGCGCACGACTTCAAAGATGTTTTGGAGCGCGGCAGGCGGAGTGGGGCCGCAGTAACCGGTCCAGGTGATGTCATAATAGACGGCCGATGGCTCGTCGAGCTTGGCCCATAGGTCGATCAACACGGCATCGCCACGGCGGATCTCGCGGCTGGCTTTGGGCTGAGGCTCATAATGCGGGTCCGACATGTGGGCATTTACGGCGACGATGGGGCCGTGATCGGTGACCAAGCCGGATCCGTCGAAGCCCTCGCGGATAAAGCGATTCACGTCCCATTCCGTAATGGTTTCGCCCGCTGAAAGCGCAGCGGCGATTCTGCGGAAAGCTTCCGCGCGCACGTGATCGACGCGGCGGCCGGCTTCCATGTGCATTTCGAACTGGTCAGTTGTCCAGCGCGACTCGAAAAGCTGAATCAGGTTGGCCGACGTTGCGATCTCGACGCCCGCGCCGCGCACCAGCTCGATGGTCCCGCCATCGACCAACGAAACGTAGGGGATCGCGCAGTTGGGCGAATATTGCATCGCGATCCGGCGGCAACCGGCCAGCAATTCCTGGATGCCTTCCCACTGCGCAGGCCAACTGGAATACCGCTTCATTTCGCCGGGAAGGCCCGCGAGGACGCCAGGTTCGATGGCGTGGACCAGGCCTTTCGGTTCGCCATTCGCCGGGATGAAGTAATACCAGCGGCGGGTGGCGACGGCTTGTAGGTTCAGCCCGAGAATACGATAAGCGAGGGGATCCCGCTGGTGGTGGTCAAAAAACAACCAGCCATCCAAATGTTCTTCGCGGATGGCGGCCTGAATTTCCTCGATGTGCATAGCTTCACCGGATCAGAGTACTGGGCTCAGGAACAGATGCGGGGGCGATTCTTTGGTGGCGCACCCGGGTGTTCAAATTTAGCACGCCAGCGACGTCCTTCGAGTCCTCGACGCGGAACTCCAGGACGTCGTCCAACCAGTCCTGGCTGAGGCCGTTCCAATACTGGACGGCAACCGTCACCGTATATTCGTGGCGGCTGAGCAGGCAATCGAGTTCAAACTCGACCTCCATTTCCTCGCCGGGTTCGTAATCGCCCAATTCGATGCGTTCGAGCCGCGTATTGGTGCCGAATACGTCGATGCCGATGCGGTTCCGGATCAGGATGCCGACCACTGGATTGGTCACGCGCTTTTGAAACGCCGCGCGGATGCTCAGCACGATGGTATCGCCCGGACGGAACGCACGGCAGGATTCGCCCTGCGCGTCCAGGATGCGCACGCTGGTGACGCGGCTGGCGCCGTCGCCGTGGCGAAAGCTGCTCTTGGCGGCGACGGATTCCTCCACTGGGACAGCGGAAGACTCCTGGGCTGACCGCTCGCGGTCGAGCACGTAGCCGACATACTGGTTCACCGCGTCTTTGGGCGACCCTTGCATGACGATCTTGCCGTTTAACATGAAAGCGGCGCGATCGGCTAGGCGCTTGATGAGCCCGAGGTCGTGCGACACCAGCAGCACAGTAACCTTGTTGCGGCGCAGTTCTTCGAACTTTTGTACGCAGCGGCTGGCGAAGATGGCATCCCCGACAGCCAGCGCTTCGTCCACAATTAACACTTCGGGATCGACATGAATGGCCGTGGAGAAGGCCAAGCGAACGTACATGCCAGTGGAGTATTCTTTCACAGGCCGATCGATGAACTGGCCGATTTCGGCGAAGGCCTCGATACGCGGAAATATGTCGTTCAATTCCTTGCGCGAAAGTCCCAGGATTTCGCCGTTCAGATAGACATTTTCGCGGCCGCTGAATTCGGGATTGAAGCCGGCGCCTAACTCCAGAAGTGCGGCCACGCGGCCAGAAACCGCCACGCGTCCGGTGGTGGGTTGGAGAATTCCGCTGATGATCTGCAGCAGAGTGCTCTTGCCCGATCCGTTCGGCCCCATGAGCGCGAAGACCTCGCCCTTTTCCACGCGCAGATTGATGTTGCGGAGAGCCCAGAATTCGGACTTCCTTTGCCGCGAAAGCGCCAGGGCGCCCAAGACGCGATCGAAGGGATGGTGGTAGAGATGATAAACCTTGGATACGTTCTGGACGGAAATCACGACCGATAATTCACTGTAGCGCGAATCCAAGACGCACTGCTTGCGCTTAGCCCAGTTGGGTGCTGCGGCGCATGCCGCGCGACAACGGGAGCGAATACCCAATCAGACAAAGCTGATCCAGCGCGAAGAGCACGACGGATTCGAAACCCAGCCCTTCGGCCATTCTCGCTTCCTTCAGCCAGGCAGTCGTCGGGTCGCTGATGCCCACCAGATGAGCGCGTTGCGAAGGCGGAAATCCCTGCGCGTTCACGTTGGTCATGGAGGCGAAACTCAAGTCCAGGTTGTGCTCGCCGGTGTAGGTAAAACTTTCCGTCTTCAAACAATTCAAATTTGCCGGAGTCCAATCGTTGGTTGGAAAATTGATTACCGAAGTGAGCGGGTACGCGTTCACGTCGGGCGGATAGAGCACCTCAAAAAGGCAGTTTGGATAAGTGGCGTGGACGAACGCGCGAATTTGTGCGGTAAACGCGCCGATGAGGCCCGGGAGAAACTGCGCTTCCTGCGGCACCGTCGACGGCTCCACCGTATTACTCGCAATTACGGCCATTGCACGCCCATATTCGGCCTGAAACGTGCTGGTCGTGTACGCGTCGTAGAAAGGCATCCCAGAGCCATCCGGGAAGTACCACCACTGCACCTCTCCGAACTGCAGATAGGGCGTCAAGCCGGCGGCGGTCATTATGGTGGCCATGTCGAGATGCACCTGCTGCCAGAAAGCCGCGCTGGTGGGCGAGAAATTGGTCTGCAGCGCGGGCGTGCTCACGATGACGGAAACGCCATCGGGATAGACCTGCGCGATCCCCGCGGCCGCCGATGGATCGCCGTTACCGAGTTCTGTACTGAATGACGCGGTGGCGATGAGGAGCCCATAGCCCTTGAGGGCCGTGAAATAGCTTTGGCTCCAATCGCGCACCGCGCGGTTCAGGCGGGGCACGACCTCCAGATCCGTATACCAGTTGCCATCCACGCCGCCGCCGAACGTAGTGGCAGCGGGGATACCATCTGTTGCGGGAACTGAAACCGTGCCGGAGAGCGTAATCGTGAGGTTCGTCGTGTTGGCGCTGGTCGCAATCGTGATTTCATTGCCCTCACTGCCCATCGCGCGGGAATAGATCGTGACCTGGCTGCCGCTGGCTTGCGCCCACACACCCGTGTATCCGTTATTCAGCAGGAAAGCGAATGCCAAGGCCAGTGTTTCTGTCGTA
>JASIGB010000568.1:0-2531 GCA_030045355.1 Bryobacteraceae bacterium | reverse complement strand
AGTGGCAGAAGCTGGAACCCAAAGCCAAGAAGCTCGAAAAAGATCTGAAATCGCCCAAGCTGCAGAAGCCATCGAAGGTCTATCAAGTGCTTGCGGCCGCGCCCGGTGATCAGATTTTGTTTCTGCTGGCGCATTCCTCTGAGCGCCTGGTGCACGACCGGATCAAAAACTATTTGGGGAAATACCTGTTGACCGCGCAGGAAGTGACCGAACGCGATGTCCTGGCCACAGGCGCCAAGCCCGGCACACCGAAATTCCAAAAGGCGCGCGAGGAATTGATTCTCACGCGTCTAGATGCCCGCCCCAAAAAGATTCCGCCGCCCGAGGAAGCGGCTCCGCCCGGACCTCCGGCGGGAGGCCGTCCACCCGCCGGAGGCCGCCCGCCTGCCGGAGGCCGTCCACCCACTGGGGGCCGTCCAGGCGCCGGACAGGCTGCCGGGCCTGCCATCGCGCGCCGGTCGATGTAGCGGCGCGTGCTGGTGCTGGCGTCTAAATCGCCGCGGCGGCAACAAATCCTGCGCGACGCGGGAATCCCGTTCATCGTGCGAAGCTCCGACGTGCCGGAGGAGCGCGAGCCCGGCGAGCAGCCTTTGGATTACGTGCGGCGGCTGGCGCGGGAAAAGGCCTTCGCTGTGCCGCTTCATTCCCACGAAGTGATTTTGGCGGCGGATACCGTTGTGGTAGTGGAGGGCACGGTACTCGAGAAACCGCGCGACATCGACGATGCGGCCCGCATGCTCGCGCTGCTTTCCGGCCGCGCGCACGAAGTGATCACGGGTATCTGCCTGCGTTCGGCGGAACGGACGATCGTCGATACCGCCATCACGCGCGTGAGCTTCACCGCTCTCGCGTCCGAAGAGTTGAAAACCTATGCGGCCAGCGGCGAGCCGATGGACAAGGCGGGCGGATACGCTATCCAGGGGCTGGCGTCCAAGTTCATCGATCGCATCGAAGGCGATTATTTCAACGTAGTCGGATTGCCGGTGGCGTTGGTGTACCGGTACTGGAAGGGATTGCAATAGGGAACGCCTTGCGGCGGCTTCAATGCCAAGGTCACGGCACGTTATAATCAAGGTCGCGGGCCACCCTAGCTCAGTTGGTAGAGCGGCTGATTCGTAATCAGCAGGTCGCCGGTTCAAGCCCGGCGGGTGGCTCCAGTTCTTTCAAGTAGTTAGCGGCGAAAATTACTCACTGAACGACAACCGCGGCCTCAACTACAGGGACTTTCACAGGGACTTCTTCTGAGTTTTCGGCCTGCTCCGCTTTCGCCGCGATCTTCGGATTAAGGGCCACGCCGGCAACAGCCTCCCGCTTCGCAGCCATCCGAATGTGGCTGTACCGCTCCAGCATAGCCCGGCTCATGTGGCCCATTAAGGCGAGCATCGTGGATTCCGAGACCCCGTTTTCGGCAAGGCGAGTCGCGAACGTGTGGCGCAGGTCGTGAAGCCGACAAGAGACCTTCGCGAGGTCGCGCACGGTTTCCCATCCGTGCTTCACGTCCGAGACCGGCCGACTCGGATCGGTGGGCAACGGCGAGCCCCACGGGAAAACGTAATGCTCGGGCAGAGGTTCGCCGAAATCCTCATTGAATCGTGCGTAGTGGGCGGCTAGTGTGGTGGCCAGATCGTCGTTGATAGGAATTACCCTGCCGGTTCCGTTCGCACTCTTAGCTCGGCCTACGCGTAGCGCGCGATTCATTAGATCAACTTGGCCCCAGGTGAGAGACATCGCTTCCCCGGCTCGCATTCCGGTCAATAGGAGTAACGGAATTAAAGTTCGAAGATGCGGCGTGCTGTACTTCTGAACTGAGTCCAGCAATCGCTTCTGTTCCTCGGCAGAGAGAGCGCGGCCCACGTCCTTGCGTTCTTCGAGTTTCTTGACGCGCGGCCACAATTCGCGCCACGTTCTACCGGTCGCGCGAGACAGTTCGCCAACTTCCATGTTGATCGTTCGTCCAGACCTTTTCTCGGCCTGCCGCTTGCGGATGTATTCCAAAATGGAATCGTCGGTCAGGTCGGAGAGCACGACGTTCCCCAGTGCCTTTTTCACATGCGCGAGGCGCCCCTGAGCGAAAAGGTAGCTCTTGGGCCGGTGGTTGAGCTTGTAGGCTTCGAGGTAAGGTTTCACAACGTCATTAACGGTTCGGATGCGCTTAGCCTTCTGCTCTGTCGGCAAACCCGCAGCCGCGCGCTCCAATTCTGCCTTACGGCGCTTTTCGTATTCCTTCGCCACAGTCTTAGTTGTCGCGCCCGTCGATTCCTGGAACCGCTTGCCCTGATAGACGAACTCACAAATGTAGAACTTCGATTCCTCGCCCTTGCGCGTCGGTTTGTAGACCGCCATCACTCGCCGCCTTTCTTCGCTGCTGCCGTCGCCTTCTTCTTTGTCCCGCTGCCCCTCGGCCGGCCGCCCTTCTTGCCCATCTCGCTCAACTGCTCCTTGGTGTACTTTTTGGCACGGGCCTTGCCGCCGATTGAGCCAGTCTTTCGGAAGTATTCCATCACGTCGTCGGGAATGCGGAGCTTGGCCAC
>JASIGB010000055.1:0-8988 GCA_030045355.1 Bryobacteraceae bacterium | reverse complement strand
GCCCGCGGCGAGCAACATCGCGATCTCTCCAAACACCGTCCGTAAGACACAGGACCGGCCCGCGCCCAGCGCCACGCGAATTCCGATTTCATTCCGCCGCCGCGCAACGTTGTATGACATAACGCCGTAGAGTCCGACGGTAGCCAAAACGAGGGCGAGACCGCCGAAGAATCCGGAGAGCATCGCGAGCAGCGTTTCACGTTGGATGGAGGCGTCCACTTTGGCCGTAAGCGTCTTGAACTCGATCGACACGTGCGGGTTGACTCGCCCGATCGCGGAAATCACGCCGCGGATGAGCGCCGTTGGCGCGCCGGGCGCTCGCAATTCGAAACCGGTGAGCGGACCGGGCGGCCCACCTTGGCTCCACGGGAAGAAGGCAACGGGCGATGGTTCATCGCGCAACGAACCGTATTTTGCGTCCTTGACTACGCCGACGATCTCGATGGAGTCGCTGGCGCCGTTTGCGCCCTGGATGCGGAAATGCCGTCCCACAGGATTCTCCGCGCCGAAATATTTCGCTGCCAGGGATTCATTGACGATGGCAATCTTTGTCGAAACGGACGTGTCGTGGCGATTGAAATCGCGGCCCTTCACGATCGAACTACCGAGAGTCTCAAAGTAGCCATCGCTGACGCTGTTGAAGGAGACCAGTGCGTCTTCATGTGATTTCGGCGTGTAACCATCGACGGCCACTTCGCCGGCGAAGCGGCAGTGGCATATGGGCGTAACAGAGGAAAGGCTGGCCGAGCGCAGACCCGGAATGGTGCGCAATTCATTCAGCATCTGCTGATACACGGCGGACCATCGCTCGCGCGGATAATTTCCCGTACGAAGATCGACGTTCACCAGCAGAACGTGCTCGCGCTCAAACCCGGGATCGAGCGAGATCAGTTTCCAGAAGGTTCGGACCATTAGTCCGGCGCCCACGATCACCAGGAACGAGAGAGCCACCTGCCCCACAACCAACATTTTGCCGAGCTCGAGTTTCGAACCTTCTATCGCGCCACGGGAATTGGCCTTCATCGCGGACTGAGGCTCGACGCGAGTGCCTCGCCAGGCAGGCGCAGCGCCAAACAGCAGACTCGTGAGAACGGCAACACCCGCTGTGAACGAGAGCACACGGGCGTCCACGCTGAGATCGAGAGGAACATCGAGAAACCGGACCAGCAAACGGGCGCCCCATTGAGCGCACAGAATACCCAACGCAGCCCCGATTCCTGACAGCAGCAAGCTTTCGGTAAGCAATTGGCGAATCAGGCGGCCGCGCCGAGCGCCTACGGCCATACGAATCGCGATTTCCCGCTGCCGGCCGGCTCCCCGCGCCAGCAACAGATTCGCTACGTTGGCGCATGCTATCAACAGCACCACGCCGACGATCGCCATCAGGACCGCCAGGACTCGGGTGTACTCGCGGCGCACATAGGAGATTCCATTCGCAGCCGGCCGCGTATCGAAGGTCCGATGCAGGTACTCCTCCCGCCATTCCGGCCGCACCGGGTGACCGGTTTCCGTGATTAGCCCGCGTTGCTCGAATGCCGATCGATAAATCCGCGGCGCAAGGATCTTCAATCGGGCCGTCGCCTGGCTGGCCGAAACGCCGGGCTTCAAACGTCCCATGACCTGCAACCATCCCACCGGATAAGAGTTCATATCGAGCATGCCGGCGTAACCGCTCCCGATGACGGCGACCGCGCAAAGCGGGAGCATGACGTCGGCAGAACCGCCGACTTCGGCTCCGTTAAATCCCGGTTCCGTGACGCCAACGATTTCGATGGGATGCCGGTCAACAGAAATCGGCTTGCCAAGGATGCCGGCGCGGCCGCCGTATTCGCGTTGCCAGAAGCCATAACTCAACACCGCGCTTCCGGCGCACCCGCGTGTGTCGTCGGCGGGCGTTAGCGTGCGGCCCAGTATGGCGTGTACACCTAGCGTTTCGAAATATTGCCCCGAAACATAATTGCCATGGACGGAATGAGCTTGGCCGCCAGAGGCGAGATTGAATCCCCAGCGGCCATAGGCGAAGATTCCCGAAAAGACGTCCTGACGGTCGCGGAGTTGCTCCCAGGTGGGATTGGTGAAAGCAAAATCGCTGTCCTTGCCCATCATCACTTGCAGCAGCTCTTCGGGATGAGGGACCGGCAGAGATTTGAGAATCACCGCGTCGATCAGGCTGAAGATCGCGGTGTTGGCTCCGATGCCGAGAGCCAGCGAGAGAATCGCGACGGCGCCGAAGCCAGGACTCTTTCTCAGAGTGCGAAGCGCATAGCGAAGGTCCTGAGAAGCCGCATCCAGCACAATAGGACCAGTATGATCGAATTCGCGCGCTGGGACCGGCCTTGGGCGCTAATGCGACGGGGCGCCGCTCGCGGTGAACACTTTCGTTCGCGGGTGAAACTCCGACCACGCGAACCAGAACTCCGGCTCCAGCACCAGTGGTTTCAACTGCGTTCCCTTCAGCGGCCCGCTGAGACAAAGCCCGTACGCGTTCCATGCCGAGTGCGTCTCCAGATCCACTAACGAGCTCGCATCTGTGTCCGCCGCTTGAAATTTGAGAACCTTGCCCTTCGCGCGCGCTACGAATGCCGTTGTCGTGTCGGACGAGGGCTGGTGAACCACCACCACCGGCACTCCGCCCAGCGGATAATTGACCACGCGCGCCGTCCGCAACTCCGAGAATGGAAATGCAACCGTGTCGTTGCCAATCCGCAGGCCGGCCACCGTTTCCCTCGGGCGCAGTCGATCGTCATGGCCCTGCGCTCCCTTGGGCGCCGCGCCCTCGCCGAGCTTCGCGCGACTAATCAGCCGATTCAAACCCGCCATGTTTTCCGCGTAGCCGGGCAGCGGTTTCAACACCAGCGTATCGGGATGCTGTTTCTTCCATTCGCCCCAAGTGGTGCGCAGGAACGGATAGATCGCTAGGTGCGCGCCCTTCAGCGGTCCGGAGATGGCTTCTCCCGTCGACTGCTGCCAGCGGCTGCCTGTTTCGGAATCCTTGAACACCTCGTTCGCGGCCACCATGCTGTCGTAATCGAGATGGAGATGCTTACGCTTGACTTCGGCCCTGAACACGAGGGCCGTGTTGCAGACCCCTCACCAAGTGACCGCGATCGGACCATCCGGCATGTGGTCCAGCACAACGCCGTGCTGCGTGAGGTCGGCGCCTGGGTAAGCCCGCGCCACTGCGCCGCGGGAGACGCCGATCACCGTATCATCGTCGTGAAGAAAACCTGCCTCGTATGCGGGAACGAATTGAGGGTCCAGTACCGCCGTATAGGGCATCATGCCCTGGGGTTGTTTCGCGGCAGGCGCCTGAGCCACGGGCAGCACTAGCGGCCGTCCCTTTTCAGTTACCTCGAAAACCAATACCTCGGCGGGCTCCGTTTTGCTCAGATTCCGGAACAGTTGGTGCGCATGCATCGGGGGCTCATAGAAGACATCGCCCGCGCGGTAGACTTTGGGCGGATCTGGAGCCACCTGATTCTCGAGCTCGCCCTTCACCACGTAGGCGAACACTGGCCCGGGATGTTGGTGCGGGCTCGATGGCGCCGACCCCGGGGCCGCGACCAGCAGAATTGCGCTCACCTGCTGATTGGCGGTGTTTTCGAGCGGCTCCTGCAGCAGCGGCTGGATGCTGGAAGGCAACGTGCCGGTGTTTTGGAAGATCAGGATCTTCGCCGGTTCCGTCTGGCTCAAGTTCTTGAGGAGCCGGTGCACCTGCATCGGACGCTCGTGGAAAAAATCACCAGGATGGTAAATCTTTGGCGGGTCCGGATCTATCTGATTCTCGATGTCGCCTTCAAGCACGTATGCGAAGACCGTGCCTTGGTGCGAATGCGAAGGGAAGGTCACACCCGGCGAAACATTGAGGATGAACAGCGACATCTTGGGGTCGGAAACATCGCCCAGCGGCTCCTGCATCAATATCTTCGGCCCCTGGCCTGTTTGCGCGAGCAGACGCGCAGCCAGCGCGAGGGTCGCAACGATGGGGAGCGTTTTCGCCGTCGGGAACATCGTATTCCCAGTATCGAAAGAATGCGCGCCGCGGGGAAGGCCGTTCCCTGCAAATTTCAGTGCATTCGCTGAATCGCCGACTGCAGTTTCTCGCGATATCCGCGGCTCACCTTCAATCTCGTCTCATCCCGCAGCACGACTTCGTATTCCCCGCTGCTGTCAAGGCACAGATCGCGCACCCGCGACAGGTTCACAATCGTCGATCGATGAATGCGGCAGAAACGCTCCGCCTCCAGATCGCGCTCCAGTTCCCCCATGCTGCGGCGCAGCAGGTGTGTTTTCGGTCCGGAGTGCAGGCACGAATAATAATCGGCGGCTTCGATCCAATCGATTTCCTCCACCGTCAGGAAGGAGATGCGGCCGGCGCCGCGGATCATGATCCGTTCCAAGCGGCGGTTTTCGCGAGGACGATGCGTCAATGACGCTTTCGCGCGGGAGAGCGCGCGGAAGAACCGCGCATTGTCATAAGGCTTGAGCAGGTAGTCGAGTGCTTCGGCTTCGAAAGCCTTCAGCGCATATTGGTCGAAGGCTGTGACGAACACAATCGCCGGAGGCACGTCGGCGCCTAGCGTTTCCAGTACGCCAAACCCGTCCAGGCCCGGCATCTGGACATCGAGAAAGAGCAGGGAAGGCCTCACTTCGCGCACTACCTTCACCGCGTCCGCGCCGGAGCTGCATTCGGCCAGCACCGAGATTTCAGGATCCGTCCTCAGCAAACTCAGGATGTTGGCGCGCGCCAGCGGTTCGTCATCCACCACCACCGCGCCTATTTGACTCACACTCCGGTCCTGTAAGGAACTTTGATGATCGTTTCCACGCCCGCCTCGCCCTCGTTCCGAAGCTCCACGCTGCTGCCCGCGCCGTACAATGTGACCAGCCGTCCACGCGTATTGGACAAACCCACGCCCGTTCGATCACCGCCCGCCAGCGAGAATGCCGGGCCGTCGTTGTAGACGTAGATCGCGAGGATTCCATCCACCTCGCGCGCCGTTACGCGGATCTCTCCGCCTTCCACCAGCTTTCCGATGCCATGCACGATCGCGTTCTCCACCAGCGGCTGCAATAGAAGCTGCGGGACCAACGCGCCATACAGCTCGACCGGAATATCCACCACGGCCTTCAGACGGTCTCCGAAGCGCATCGCTTGCAGGTCGATGTAGCTTTCGAGAAAGGACACTTCCTCGGCCAGCGGGACCAGTTGCCGGCCCGAGTCTTCCAGCACGCGCCGCAACAGGTCGCTTAAGCCGGCGATCATTTCCACCGCCGCTTCGTTGCGGTGTTCCCGCACCAGTCCGGAGATTCCGTTCAGGGCATTGAACAGAAAGTGCGGCTCCAGTTGACGGCGCAGCGCTTGCAATTGGGCCTTCGATAACTCGCCCGCCAGCTTGGCCGCTTCGGCTTCGCGGCGAACCAGGCGGCGGATCGAATCGATGGTATTCCCGATCGCCACAGTAGCCGCGTAGATGAGAATCCCGGTGTGGAATTGCATGTACACGGTGGTGAAGAACACGTGGCGAAAAGAAGCAGGCGGATGATTGGCCAGCGGATTGAATACCCACTCGAGCGTAGCGGACCACACGATGTGCGCGATGCCGAGCGCTAAGGCGGCGGCCAGGTGCAGGGGGATGTTTCTCCAGTCGCCCGCCTTCGCCAAAGGAAAGCGGCGGCTCAGAGATAGGATCAGCGGCGTGGCGAGCGGGAAGATCAGCCAGGCGCCGACGGTGGTGAAGAATAGCGCCGTCCAGTTGTGCTGCATCCCGACGGCGGCCATACCCACCACCACCTGCGTGGCTGTGATCAGACCGACGGCGAGCCAGAGGACAGCCACCCACCAGGTATGGCCGGACCGGGCTTGCCGCATGCGGTTCAGATAAGACATCGTGGTCTTATCAAAGTTTATGCCTGAAAGGCGGAGTGCGCGCGCCCATGCAGCCAATCCACGGACCTATGCAGGGAAGGGGCTGGCGGTTCCTCATTTGGTTTCCGATACTAGGTACCACATATGAAAACGGCGAAGACCGCCATACTGTTCGCCCTCATGGCTGTTGGCTGCTACGCCCAGCAATACACCAAAAACGGCGAATTGGTGCTTCCGAAGGATTACCGGCAGTGGGATTTCCTGAGTTCCAGCGTCGGCCTGAACTATCCGGAAGAAGGCCCGGCCGGCCATCCCATGTTCGCCAACATCTTTGTACAGCACTCCGTGCGTGAACGGTTTGAGAATACGGGGACCTGGCCCGACAAGACAGTGCTGCTGATGGAGCTACGCGACGTGGGCCGCCCCGCGGCGGACGATTCGTTTTTGAACAAGGACGGGCAGTTCCAGACGGACCTGATGGGCTATGTGGCGCACGTAAAGGATTCCGCGCGCGGTGGTTGGGCGTTCTATTCCATTCCGAAGGACGCATCGAGCGGCAAGGCTTTCGACAAGACCGCGAAATGCTTCGCCTGCCACGCCGATCACGGGGCGGTGGACACCACGTTCGTGCAGTATTATCCCACCCTCATCGCAGCCGCGAAGAAGCACGGAACATACAAGGACACGGTTCAGCATTAACTGAACTGCGTGGAGCGGCGCCGGCCCTGGGCGGAGTTCTACGCGCCTACTGAGCGTAGTAGCCGCTTCGCGCGAAAATACGCGCTTTGGGCACCGTCGATTTTATTTGAACGCGATGCCATTTCCCGGACGCACCGGAATTCGGTGCCCGATATCCGATGATGTACTCGTTTCGCAAGGCGCGGGCAGCGCGCGCCGCGGCTTCCGCTCCCTCAGCGTCGTTGCGCACGTGGAAATAGAGACCGCCGGTCTTCTCCGACAATTCCTTGAGCGTCTGGGGGCCTTCGCGCTCGGAGGCCTGCTGCCAGGGCTTCGCCGCCATGCTCGGGACGAACGGACCTGGACCCGCGGAAGCGCCGGTAAGCCCGTCCACCAGAATCGTGTACACCTGCACATCGGTCTCCAGCGCCAGTCTCATCAACTCGCGCTTCGAGTACCGGCTTTGGTTGTCCATGCCATCGGAGAGGATCAGCAGGGCTCTGCGCGGACGCGTGGCTTTGCGCATGCGATTCAGGCCCAGGTAGACCGTGTCCAACAGAGCCGTCATCCCGCCGGGCGTAGTCGCCTGGACGTCCTGCGCGAGCGCTTCCGTCTCGGTGGTGAACCTGGAATCCGCATCCGGCACGGACGATACTGTGAGCATCAGGAATTCATCTTCGGGATTCGAAGCCTTCAAAAAGACATCGGCGATTCGCTTTGTGGTGGTGAGAGCGTAGCGCATGCTGCCGCTGATATCGAGCACCAAGCCGACCGAACAGGGCGCGTCTTCGCTTGAAAAGCTGGCGATTTGCTGCGGCGCCTGTTCATCGAAGACCGTAAAGTCCTCCGCCCGCAACCCTTGGATGGTTTTGCCGTCGCGGTCCGTGATGTTCACCGGGATCAGCACCATGGCCGAGTTACTTTGGAAGGTAGTAGGAAGCAGCCGTTGCGCCTGTAAGTCAGTTACGAAGACGGCGCAGACTAAGGCAACGCCACAAAGCCGGGGAATCGTGAAGCCAAACATCGAAATACCGATTCAGTGTGGCCCACGATCAATGAAAAAGGCATAAAGAGACGCCCGCGCGTCTAGATGCCCTTTATAAAATTTTTATATTGGCGCGGAATTCCGGGTTAGAGGCGTTGCCGCTGGGGATCGCTACTCATCTTCCTCCGGTACCGACGGAGCATCGGGATCCGAAGGATTCCGGAAGCGGTAGCCCACCCACGGCTCGGTCAAAATGTACTCCGGTTGCGCGGGATCCTTTTCGATCTTCTTGCGCAGCATGCGCACGTACGAACGCAGGTACTCCAACTCGCCGCCGTACTCCGGGCCCCAAATGGTTCGCAGCAGTTTGACGTGCGTGAGCGGCGCCCCCGCATGCTTCATCATGAACGCCAGTAACTCAAACTCCTTGGGGGACAAATGAATCTCCTCATCCCCCCGCCAGAGTTGCCGGCGTTCGACATCCAGTTTCAAGTTTCCGGCCTCGAAAATCGCAGGTTCGGCCGGCACGTTGGCATGCGTGCGGCGCAGCACCGCGCGCAGACGCGCCGTCAACTCGCGCAGCTTAAAGGGCTTGGTAATGTAATCGTCCGCCCCCGCCTCCAGCGCCCGGACTTTGTCTTCTTCCAGGTCCCGCACTGTGACCATGATGATTCCCGATTCCGGAGACATGCCGCGAATGCGCCGGCAGGCATCGATACCGCTGATTCCGGGCATGTTAATGTCGAGCAATACCAGATCGAAGCGCTGCTGCTGCACAGTGTGCAGCGCTTCTTCGCCGTTGCGTGCTTCCTCGACCTCGAACCCGCTGGCGGCTAAAGAACTCCGCAACGCTTTGCGCAGCGGGGGTTCGTCGTCCACAATCAAGACGCTACTCGGCGGTAACGACATGGTTGAACTCATCGTTTACCTCCGCTTCGAATTTTGCTGCCGGTAATTTCAATAAAAACGTTACGCGGCCGTCTACCGCTTCATTGGATTCGAGATCCAGGCCCCCGCCGTGAGCCGTAGCGATCTTGCGCGCGACATAGAGCCCCAGGCCGGAACC
Organism: Bryobacteraceae bacterium; assembly: GCA_030045355.1. Classification (GTDB taxonomy): domain Bacteria; phylum Acidobacteriota; class Terriglobia; order Bryobacterales; family Bryobacteraceae; genus Palsa-89. Next base: position 390 of record JASIGB010000055.1, on the reverse strand, counting down.
CGATGTGGACCGTCGCGCATCCGCGCCGCGGTAAAACCGCTCGAAAATGCGCTGCCGCTCATGGGCCCGGATGCTGCTGCCGTCGTTAGCCAAGCGAATCACCACCGCATCCGGTTGCCGGTCCATGCGGATCGTGACCGTCGAGCCGGGCTCGGAGTACTTGCAGGCGTTCTCCAGGATCTGACCGATGGCGAGCCGGAGTAATTCGGCGTCCGCCATGACTTCGACGCTCCCGCTCGCCGGCGTGACGATGCGGCGATCCGGGGAACGTTCCGCATATTGGCGCACAATGCGGCCAATCAGTGAGCCGAGATCGGTGAGCTCCATTCTCGGCCGGATGTCCTCTTTTTCCAGCCGTGCGGTCCGCAATAAACGCGAAGCTAGGTTGCC
>JASIGB010000567.1:0-10579 GCA_030045355.1 Bryobacteraceae bacterium | reverse complement strand
GGTTCCCACGCGCTCGCCGCCAACAACCAGCTTGGCGCCTTCCTGTTTGCCGATCTCGATGTAGCCGAGCACGCGATCGCGATGCTCGGGATGGATGAGCGGGCCAACTTCGGTGTCCGGGTCGAGCGGGCTGCCGACCTTCACGCGGCGCGCGCGATCGGCGATCTTTTGGGTGAAGTCATCGAAAATCGAGCGTTCGATCAGCGCGCGCGAATTGGCGGTGCAGCGCTCGCCGTTGAAGCTGTAGATCTGAAACACGGTGGCGTCGAGCGCGCGATCGAGATCGGCGTCGGCGAAAATCACGGCCGGGGATTTGCCGCCGAGTTCGAGCGAAAGCCGCTTCAGGTGATCGGCGCCGGTTTTCATCACGATCGATCCCGTGGTAGTTTCGCCGGTAAACGTAATGAGCGGAACCAAAGGATGCGCTACCAGCGGCGCGCCCGCTTCCTCGCCGTAGCCTTGTACGACGTTGAAGACGCCGGGCGGCAGGTCCGCCTCCTCGATGATCTGCGCGAGTTTCCAAGCCGTGAGCGGCGACCATTCGGCGGGTTTCAACACCACAGTGTTACCGGTGGCGAGCGCCGGTGCGATGCGCCACGTGGACAGCATCATGGGCGCGTTCCACGGCGTGATGATGCCGCATACGCCCACCGGGACGCGGAGGCTGTAGTTGAGCCATTCGGTGTCCACCGGGTACGTACGGCCGTCCATGGCCTTTTCGGCGTATTCGGAGTAGAAGCTGAAGTTTTCAGCCGTGCGCGCGATTTGCGCGCGAACAATCTTTAGCGCCTGCCCCGCGTCCAGGCATTCGATGGTGGCTAGCTCGTCGCCATGTTTTTCGATCAGGCTCGCGATCTTGAACAGGTATTTCTTGCGATCCTTGGCTTTGCCGTGGCCCCATTTTTCAAACGCGGCGTGAGCGGCCGTGGCCGCGCGATCGATGTCCTCGGCGTGGCCGCGCCAGGCACGCGACAGCGTGCGATTGGTGGAGGGGTCGAGCGTTTCGAACGTTTCCCCGCGGGCACCCTCCGTCCAGCGGCCGTTGATGTAATGCTCGACAGTAGCGCGGGCGAGCTTAGCGCGCACCTCATCGATGAACTCCGGGCTGATCCCGGCGGGAGCGGTAGCGGTGGCCATGCGATGACTTTACTATACCCGGCGCGGCATGCGTTGCTACTTCAGCACCACGTGCCGTTCTTTCAGGATGGTTCCGGTAGCCAGTTGGAACTGCGCGATGGCTTCGGCCAAATCGGCCTGCGAACGGCGTTCCTGGCTGCGCGCGGTGATCATGGTGGCTTGGCGCTGTTGCACTAAGAAGAGCGTCGATGTGCCGGCGTGAAACTGGCGCTGCTCGCTTTGATACTGTTCTTCGGCCGATTCGCGCGCCACCGACGCGGCTTGCAGGCGGAGCTGCGCCATTTGCAGATTCTCCATCGCGTTGCGAACGTCGGATTGAATGTTTTGCTCGGTCTGCTGCTGTTGATTCTTGATGCGGCGCGTTTCGGCGAGCGACTTGCCGAGATTGGCTTCCGCGGTGCGATTACGGATCGGCAGCGATATGCTCAATTGCACTTCCGTGGTGGGAAAATTTCCATCCAGGATCGCGGCCAGGGAATGCCCGTAGTTTCCCACCAAGACCGGCGGCAGCGTGGTGCTTCCAAACGAAACCGGGGAAAGCGCCGGCAATCCCTCCAGCGCCGAAAGTTCGTTGATCTGCGTTGTTAAGGGCGCGAACGCCGCGCTAAACGGGTTGGGCCCAGCCGGCAGCAGCGTTCCGGCTAACCCGGCGCGCGTGTACAGCGCGGTGAGATTCACTTGAGGTTTAGTCTGATTGCGGTAATAGCGGACGTCTTTTTCGTTGATCTCGCCGTTGATTTTGACTTCGGCGATTTCGGGCCGGTTGGCCATGGCCTGGGCGACTGCGTCCGCGAGCGGCGTGAGTGGAACCTGGACATCTTCCGGTGTCGTCGGAAGCAGCGCGGCGAACCACTGCGGGTCGGACTGATCGGGCAGGATCAGTTCCTTCAGCGTATTTTCGGCGCCGGTGAGCGCCGATTGCGCCGCATAGGCGCCCACTTCGAAGGTGGCGAGCTGCGTCTGCGCGGCTACCACATCGATGGGAGCGAGCAGTCCCTGTTCTTCCTGGCGCCGGTTGCTTTCGTCCTGCTGGACGCCAATGCGTACCGCATCCAGTTGCACCTGCATGTTGTTGTAGGCGTATTCGAGCTCCCAGTAAGCCTGCTCGGCTTGCAGCACCACATTCATGACGCGCTGGCGGAATTGCTCGTCCGTGAGCTCTCGATTTTTCTTGGCGACATCGATCTGATGGCGGTTGTTGTCATACATGAAATTGCGCCACAGCGGCTGTGTGTAGGAAAAATTCAAGGCCGTCTGGTACTGCGGGTTCAGCGAAAGAAACTCGTTGTTGGAGAAGGCGTCGAGAGAGGAAAGATCCATCTTGAAAAGTCCGCCGAACCAGGGCATGTTCTGGGTGATTCCCGGGTCGGCCTCCCAGGCTTTGTTCAGCAGGCTGCCGTTGGCGCTGCCGCCGAGCGAGGAGGCGATGGGCGTGGTCTGCTGCTCCCAATACGCGTTGACGTTGAGCGTCGGATCGTAAACGCCTTTCGCGCCAGTGAGCGAGTAATCCGCTTCCAGGCGATCGATGCGGGCGAACTCGATATCTTTGTTGTTCGCGAGCGCCATGGTCAAAGCTTGGTCGAGCGAAATCTCCATTTTGGTTTCGACGCCGGTGCGCGGCGGCAACTGAAACGGACGCACGGGCGGAACCAGCGTGCTATTGGGCCGCGAAGATAGCGTCTCCTGGGCGGGCGTCTTCGGCTGTTGCGCGAAAGCATTTTGGATCAGAGCCGCGGAAAGCGCGAACGGTAAAACAAGTAGCGATGGGCGGTACATCAGGCGTGTTCTCCGGCGGGGTCCAAACCAGGAACCACGTCTCTTATTGGTTGGGGCGTCTTCTCGTGCTTGCGCGCGAATTTGCGGAAGAGCGGCAATTGCTTCATGTCGTCAAAGAGCGAATAAAAAACCGGGACGGCGAGGAGGGTAAGCAACAAACACAAGGTCTGCCCGCCAACCACCAGCACGCCGATGGACCGGTTGCTCGCCGAGCCTTCGCCGTTGGAAAGCACCAGCGGGAGCATGCCGGCGACCAACGCGGTGGTGGTCATCAGGATGGGCCGCAGCCGGTCGCGATTGGCCTGGATGATGGCGTCATAGCGGTTCATTCCCGCGGCGCGCAGTCCGTTGGTGTGGTCGATTTGCAGGATCGCGTTCTTCTTCACGATCCCGAACAACAGCAATAGGCCGAGGCCGGACATGATGTTCACGGCTTGATGGAACATCAACAGCGAGAGGATGCCGAACGGAATCGCGAGCGGCAGCGTCAGCAGGATCGTAAACGGGTGAACGAAGGATTCGAACTGCGCCGCGAGCACGATGTACATGAAGATGAACGTCAGCGCGATGGCGAGGATGAAATAATAGCCGGCGCGGCCGAGCTCCTTCGAAGTGCCAACCAGACTGGTGCGATAGCCAGGATCCATGTGCATCTGGGCCGCGAGATCGTTGAGGGTGGAAATCACTTTCTGTTGCGATCCGCCGGGCATGATGTTGGCGCTCAGCGTCACCTGGCGCTGGCGATCCAGACGCCCGATGCTGGAGGGCGCATCGCCGCTCTTGATGCGCACCACTTGATCGAGCGGCACCCAGCCGCGCGTATTGGTGGAAAAGACGGTGAGCTGGCGCAGGCCCTCCGCGCTGGTGCGGTACTGCATGTCGGCGCGCACACGCACGTCGTACTCTTCGCCGCCGGAGGGGAACGAGGAGACCACCTGGCCGGCCACCATGGTGTTCAACGCTTGAGCGATGTCGCTGACGCGCACACCTAAATCGGCGGCGCGCTGGCGATCGATTTCGACGCGCAGCTCTGGCTTGCCGTACACCAGCGACGTATCGGCATCGGCGATGTAGGGCATCGCCTTCAATTTCGCGAGCAGCGCCTGCGAGTAGGTGTTGAGCTTGTCGAGGTCCGGGCCGGTGAGCGTGAACTGTACGTCGGCTTGGCCGCCCCCGGGACCGCTGGCCGCCTGGCCCACGCTGGTGCGCAGATCCTTTGGATAATGGGTGAGAATTTCGCGCGCTTTCGCGATGAGTTGATCCTGCGTGTCCTTGCGCGCGTCGCGCGGAACCAGCTTGACGTAGATCGCGGCGCTGTTGACTTCGCCGCCCGTGGCTCCGGTGAAGGATTGCGAGGCAATACCCACGGACGTCAGAGTGTCGCTGACGCCCGGCAGGGTGCGGACGTCGCGCGCAATGCGCTCGGCGATGGTGACGGTAGCGGCGAGCGAGCTGCCCTCGGGCGCGCGGATATTGACTTGAAACTCCGAACGGTCATCTTCGGGAAGAAAATTTTTGCCGACCAGGATGAACAGCGGGACCGTGCTGAGCACGACGCCGGCGCTGATGGCGACCATCGTTTTGCGATGCGCCATGGCCCACTCGAGCATCCGCGTGTAATGACCGTCCAGGAAGCGGAAGAAGCGCGAGTCTTTGGAGCTCTTCTCCTTGCCGCCCTCATGGCCGGCGTGCATCTTGATGAAGCGCGAAGTGAGCATCGGCGTCAGGGTGAAGGACACCAGCAGCGAGACCGCGATGGCGAAAGACGCCGTAAATCCGAAGGACGACATGAAACGCCCGACGATGCCACCCATGAAGCCGATGGGCAGGAACACGGCGAGCAGGGAGAAAGTGGTCGCCATGACCGCCAGGCCGATGTCGCGTGTGCCCTCAATCGCGGCGCGGAACGGCGACATGCCTTTTTCTTCCATGAAGCGGTAAATATTTTCGAGCACAATAATGGCGTCGTCGATTACGATGCCCACCATGAGCGTCAGGGCCAGCATGGTGATCTGGTTCAAGTCGAAGCCGATCGCGGCCATCAGGGCGAAGGTCGAAATGATCGAGGTGGGAATCGCAACGGCGGAAATCAGCGTGGTACGGATGTTGGCGAGGAACGCGAACACGATGGCGGCCGCCAGGATGCTGCCCTCGATCAAATGCTGCTCGAGCGAATGCACGGCCGCCTTGATGAAAATGGACTGATCGTTGGTGATGGCGATGTGGATGTCTTTGGGAAGAGTAGATTCGACTTGCTTGATGCGCTCCTTGAGTGCGTCGGCGGCGGCCACGGTATTCTGGCCGGATTGCTTGGAGACCACCATGGTCACGGCAGGTTGGCCGTTCAGGCGCGCGGCGGTGGTGGGCTCTTCCTGCGAATCCTCCGCGTAGCCGATGTCGCGCAGCTTGACCACGTAAGAGCCGCGCTGGGCGATGGCGATTTCGTTGAACTGCGCGGGATCCACCAGCCGGCCGAGCGTGCGCACCGCCAGTTCGCGCGCACCCGCATTCACGTTGCCGGCGGGCATTTCCATGTTTTGCTGGCGCAGTGCGTTGGCTACGTCGGAGATGGCCAGGTTGTACCCACGCATCTTGTCGGGATCCACCCAGACGCGGATCTCACGCTTCAGTCCGCCGACCAATTGAATTTGCCCGATGCCGTTGATGTTTTCCAGTTGCGGCTTGATTTGCTTGTCGGCAATCTCGGTGACCTCGCGCAGCGGACGCGGTGAAGACAGCGCGATCTCCATGATGGGCGTGGCATCGGGATCGAATTTCTGCACCACGGGCGCCTTTGCGGTATCGGGAAGGTCGTTGACGATCAGGTTGACTTTGTCGCGAATTTCCTGCGCGCCCACGTCGCCGTTCTTGTCGAGCGAAAACGTAACCGTGACCGTGGATTGGCCCTCCACCGAAGTGGACTGCACCTGCTCGATATCGCTGATGGTGTTGACGGAATCCTCGATGCGCTTGGTGATGTCGGTTTCGATCTCTTCGGCGGATGCGCCGGGATTGCTGACGGTCACTGACACGGTGGGCAGATCGATCTTGGGGAACAGGTCCACGCCCAGCGTGAAGAACGAAAAAATGCCTACCACCATGAGCGCGACGATCAGCATGGTGGCGAAAACGGGCCGTTTGACGCAGATTTCGGCGAGTTTATGCACGGTTATTTCTCCGCGGGACCGGCGGCTGCTTGTTCGCTCAGAACCTCGACAGGCTCGCCGTCATAAAGATCCTGCAGGTGGTCGCGCGCGACGACGAACTCGGGCGCGATGCCGGACAGGATCTGGACCAGGTTGCCGTCCTCGGCGCCGAGCTGCGCGCCTAGTTGAACCACCGCGACGCGCGCCTTGCCGTCGCGAACGAAGAAGATCTGCGAGGAATTGGTGCTCGGATCGGTGAGGATCGCCGCGCGCGGCAGGAACAGGCCCATACTGCTGCCTTTCAACAGAATGCGCGCGGTAGCGAACATGCCGGGCTTCAGCGCCAGATCCTGATTGGGGAACTTCGCTTCCACCGCGATGGTGCGCGAGTTAGGATCCACCGTGGGATTGATGGCGGTGACCTTGCCGCGAAACACGCGGCCGGGGTAGCCGGGGACGCTGGCCTCGACGTCCGCATCCAGCTTCAACTGCGGTCCGCTGGACTCTTGCACCTGCAGCTCCAGCTTCAGCGGCGTGACACGCACCAGCGTAGCGATTTTCGAGGTGAGCGCGACGTATTGTCCTACCGCGATGGGGCGCGCGCTGATGTAGCCGGTGAACGGAGCTTTGATGACAGTGTCGTCCACGGCCTTGCGTGCGATCGCGGTCTGCGCTTTCGCGCCGGCCAATGACGCTTGCGCGTTGATGACGCCCTGGAAACTCTGGCGCGCGGTGTTGAGCGCGGCCTCGTACATCTGGCGCGCCGAATTGGCCTGTTCCTTGGCGGTGTCGGAGGCGGTCCGCGCTTTATCGTAAGCGCTTTGCGACACGTCGCCGGTCTTAATCAACGCGTCGTAGCGTTGCGCGTCGGCTTCCGACATCTTGGCCTGGGCCATGGCGGAATCGTAGGAAGCCTTGGCCGAGAGCACTTCCGGTACGTTGTTAGCGTCGAACTTGCCGCCCTGCGGCAATCCGATGTGGGACTCGGCCTGGCGTAAGCTGGCTTCGGCTTGTTCTTCAGACGCGAGCGCGGCTTGTAAGCGGAGCTGCGCGTCGCGATCTTCGAGTTTCGCCAGCACCTGGCTTTGCTGGACGAATGCGCCCGCGTCCACCGGGGTTTCGATTACGCGGCCGGCCGCTGGCGGCGCCACGTCGGAGGATTCTTCGGCGAGAAAACTTCCGGTGGTTTGCACCGAGGATGATACTTCGCGCGTAACGGGCCGCACGGTGGCGATTTTCAGGACCTTGGGCGGCCCGGACGCCGCTTCGGTGACCGTGGCGGTTTTATTCGAACTGCTGCCGCACCCGGCGGAGGCCAGCAGCGCGATTCCGGCCAGAAGAGCCCACACGGAAGGCGAATCGGGGTGCCTTGCCATAGCTACTTCTGCTTTCCTTTCGCCATACGCACCGCGGCCGGACGCTGTTCCAATGCGGTCAGAGTGAATTCCACGAACTGGTCGACTATGGTTTCCTCGGAAACCGGGAAGTTGTTCACTCCGATCGCGTAGCGATACATGGCGTAATGCAGCAGGGTGCCGAAGACAAACAGGACGGCCGCTCCGGGATCGCATTCGCGAAAGGCGCCTTCCCGCTGCCGCTGGGCGATGTAGCGCGCGAAGAAATCGCCCATCGGCAGGCCGAAGCGCTCATGGAACAGGTCGGCCAGAAGGTGCCCTTCGAGCGAGGCGTACAGCAATAAGCGGTGAAAGGCGGAATCTTCGCGAAAGGAGCGGAGCAACTGTTGGGCAATGCAACGAAGCAATGCCGCGTCGTCACGGCGTTCGGCCAGCTCCCTCATTTCGGCGAACCAGCGCTCGCTGCCCAGCGTGGCTTCCTTTTCGTCCAAAATCGCGTGATAAAGGTCCTCTTTACTGGCAAAATGGCGAAACAGGATGGCTTCGCTGACTCCGGCGGCGGCGGCGATGTCCTTAGTCTTGGTGCCGCTGAAGCCATTCTGCGCGAAACTGGCGATGGCCACCTGGAGCAGTTGGCGACGGCGGTCCTCACCGGGCATGCGAGTGGCGCGCGTCTCACTGGCTTTGGGCTGAAGGACGGGATTGCGGGCAGAACCCATAAGTAAGTACTCACTCCTTAGCTGCGAAAACATAAGACGAAGGTGGCATCGCCAAGGTTACGCCCAGTTTGTGGTATCCTTTTCCTCCATGTGGTCAGGCATTTACCACATGTTTTCCGTTTCCCCTACCGGTGTGCTGCCGTCCGCCCGGCCGATTCGGAGGAGGTGAATGTCGTGTCCCCAGAGCTTACAACCACGGGCATCCGCACGGTGGAGAAGGCAGGTGCGGCAGATCCTTGGTCACTGCAACGAGCCGGAGCGGCCTGCGGCGCACTGGCCCTCTTGGTTGGGATCGTGGTTCTGGTGGGCTGGGCGGTGCACGTCCCCCTTCTAACGCAAGTTGGGCCCGATCTGCCAGCGGCGGGACCCGATACCGGCCTTTGCTTCATCTTCTGCGGCTGCGCTTTGTGGGGCGTGTCGGCGGGAAGGCCTGGACCCTTGTACGTCGGCTGCGGAATGGCTGTCAGCTTGGCCGTCGCATCGTTTCTGTTCCATGGATGGCCCCCGGGCGAGACCATGCCGCCGGCTGCGGCCCTCTGTTTTATTGTCCTGGCGGCCGGATTTTCCATGGCGCAGAGCGCGCCGCTGCGGACGAAATCCGCGCTCCTCGGTCTCACCGGCCTGGGCGTAGCGGCCGTGGCCGCGGCTTGCGGCATGGCCGTGTTGTGGGGGAATGGCGCGGCCTTCGGGTTCGGGAGTTTGACCCGCATGTCCTTTGTCACAGCCGTGGGACTGCTGGTGCTGAGCGCCGGAACAGAAGCTGTCGCGCTGGATCCAAACCTGGCCGGATTGCGACAGCCAGTGTGGGCGCCCATCGGGGCGGTAGCGATGGTAGTGAGCGTGCGGTTAGGGCTGCTCGGTGTATTTGCGCCGCAGCACCGCAGCCCCTTGTCGTCCGCGGTCGCCTTGGGCGGAGCAATTCTGGGGGCGATGGTTTTCGGCTGCTTCGTGCACTTCGCCCTGAAGGCGCGCGTGCAGCGGGAACTCCTGTGCGCCGCCAATCAAAGGCTCGGCGAGGAGATGTTGGAGCGGCGGCGGGCCGAGGAGATGGCTCGCGCCGCGAACCTGAAACTCGGCCAGCGGGTGGGGGAACGAACCCAGGAACTGGAGGCGGCCAACCAGGAACTTCGGAAGGAAATCGCCCGGCGCGAGCGCGTGGAGGAGGACTTGCGGCGTCAGAAGGAAATCTTGCAAACGATTTTCGATCACGTGCCCCTATACATCAACTACTTAGACCCGACTGGACGGATTCAGATGGCTAACCAGGCATGGGAGCGGATTGTCGGCCACACCTTGGAGGAGATCGAGAGCCAGGGTCTGGATATTTTCGCCGAAGCCTATCCGGATCCCGCCGACCGCCAGCGCGCGATCGAGTTCACCACTAAGTCCACTTCGCAGTGGGAAGATTTCGAAACGCGAAAGGATGGCCGGACCGTCCATACGAGCTGGTCCGTGGTGCGTCTCTCCGACGGCTCGCGGATCGGGATCGGCCAGGACATCACGGAGCGCAAAAGTGCCGACCGGGAGCTGCGGCGCCAGAAGGAAATTTTGCAAACCATTTTCGATCACATTCCGCTGATGATCAACTTCGGCAATGAAGCCAACGAAGTAGCGCTGGTCAACCGGGAATGGGAACGCACGCTGGGGTGGACCATGCAGGAGCTTGTCCACGACAGGGTGGACATTCTGGCGGAGAACTATCCCGACCCCGAATATCGCGAGAAGGTCCAGGATTTCGTGCTTCACGTGAGCGGCGAATGGAGGGACTTCAAAACGCGCGTCCGCGACGGCAGGCTCATCGATACCTCCTGGATGATGCTGCGCCTGCCCGACGGCACCAGCATCGGAATCGGCCAGGACATCACCCGGCGCAAGCGGGCCGAAGAGGCGCTTCGAGAAAGCGAGGAACGTTTCCGGCAATTTGCGGAAAACATCCACGATCTGTTCTGGATCAAAACTCCCGACTTCAAACGCGTGCTATACCTCAGCCCGGCGTACGAAAGTATGAGTGGTCGATCGGCCGAGCAGCGCTACTGGGATCAGGATTATCTGCCGTTCCTGAACCATATTCATCCCGACGACCGCGGACGGATGCTGCAGATTATCGAAAACGAGCGGGACAAGGAGTTCGACGTCGAGTTCCGAATCTTTCGCGGCGACGGATCGTTGCGCTGGATCCACGACCGCGGATTCCCCATTCGCGATGCGTCCGGCTGCGTGTCGCGGATAGCGGGTGTGGCCACCGATATCACCGAGCGCAAGCTGTCTGAGGAAGCGCTGCGCGAAAGCGAGGAGCGCTTCCGGCAGCTCGCCGAAAACATTCGCGAAGTGTTCTGGCTGCGTTCGCCGGATCTCACGCAACTTCTCTACGTAAGCCCGCTCTATGAGAAGGTCTGCGGTACGCCATCAGAAGAGAGCTTGGCAAAGGGGTTCGATCTGGATATGG
>JASIGB010000054.1:0-7960 GCA_030045355.1 Bryobacteraceae bacterium | reverse complement strand
CTGGTGATGGAGTACCTGCAGGGCAAAACTCTGAGCGAGGTGCTCAAGGAGCGCAAGGTCCTGCAGTTCCCGGAAGCCATTGGGCTTCTTCGCGCCATTGCGGACGCCGTGGACGTAGCGCACCAGATTAACATCGTGCACGGTGATCTCAAGCCCGCCAATCTGTTTCTCCCCCTGGAAGCCCACTCCCAAGCGCGGGTGAAAGTGCTCGACTTCGGCCTGGCGCGGCTGACCAATCCTATATCCGTCGAGCAAGACGCTGAGGCTACGGTGACCTCCGCCGGCGGTCTCTGCGGAACGCCGGCCTACATGGCGCCGGAGCTACTGCGCTCCGAGCGTGCAACGGCTGCCAGCGATCGCTTTGCCTTTGGCGCACTGATGTATGAACTGGTTACCGGCCGGACGCCATTCGGCCGGAGCCTGGGCAATGTGCAGGCGAATATCCGGAATCCGCCAGCAGCGCCTTCGGCACGGAACAGGTCGCTTCCCCCAGAAATCGACACGCCAATGCTGGTGCTGCTGGCCCCCGATCCCGCCGCACGGCCCGCGACCGCGTCCGCGGCGGTTTCCCGGGTAGCGCGGGCCTGGCTGAGCGCTGAGCAACGCAAGTGGCGTGCCCGGGAATGGCCCCGCCGGCTGATCTTCGCCGCCGCCATCGCCTGTTTCACAGCCATGCTTTCCGCGGCACTCATGCACCTTCGCTTCGCGCGCATCCTGGAGGGCCGAATTGCAGACCAGCGCTTCGCATGGGCGCCTTCGCGGCAGCCGGATCCCCGCTTGGTCCTGGTGTCCCTCGACGACAAGACCGTGGATGCGGACCAGCGCCCCTTGGCCAGCCGTGCCAGCGACTTTGCATCCATGATCGACCGCATTTTCAGTTCGGGCGCCAAAGCCCTCGCGATCGACATGCTGCTCCCTTCCGGCTGGAGCCAATCCCCGGAGTTTGCCAAAGCCGTCGCGTCCCACGCCGATCGCCTGGCGTTGGCGCTTTTTGCAACTCCCTCCGGTGGCCTCATTGGGACGGAGTGCCTGGGCCCGCTTACCGCTTATCTGCTTGGCCCGTCGAGATATCAAGATTTGTTCGGTCTTGTAAACCTGGAAGAAGACGAGGACCGCACCATTCGCCGCACGCGTTTGTTCTATTTAGACAACGCGGGCCAGCGTCGGTGGTCCTTTGCCGAACGGGCGGTGCAAGCCGCTTTCCCAACACGCGAGAGCATTTCTTCCACCGCGGCGGTCTGGATCGACTATTCGGTGCGGCTCTCGCAACTACCATCCATTTCTTGGCAGGACGTACCCGCCCGCCTCACATCTACGCCGGCACTCTTTCGCGACCGCCTAGTGATCGCTGGGGCTGCGTTCTCCGGCAGCAGTGACCAACACCGTGTTCCACCCGCCGTGAGCGAGCAGTTGGTCCCGGGGGAATTCGTGCAGGCACTGATTACGAACACTCTCCTCGCCGGCAATCCCACTCGCGAGATTTCGTTGCTGGCGTGTCTTGTCGTGGCCGGACTGGCGTCGTTCGCGGCGGCCGCTTTTGCGCTCTGTTTCCCGCAATGCCGCGCGCGTGCCTTCCTTATTTCCGCCAGCCTGTTTTGTGTCTACGCCGGATTTGCGTTTTGGATTTTTCGTTTTAGCCGGACGATAGTCGCCGTCGCTGGGCCGGAACTAACGATTCTGTTGAGCATGCTGGCTGCTTTGGGTTTGAGTAGCGCCCTGAGCACCTATCCCGCGGTTGAGCCGTGATTCTGGAGGTATCGATGGGTCGACTATGTGTGAGGAACCGCTGGTTGGCGTTCGTCTTGCTAACCGGACCGCTCTACGCCCAATGCTGCAAAAACTCGGTCGCCGTGATCGGGTCCCTTTCTGGCAAGGCCGAAGTACATACCGCCGGCAGCCATGAGAGAAAGGCCGCTGCGGCTTTGGACTGGCTTACTGATGGCGACACGCTGGAAATGGCGGCGCGATCGCGGGCCGTCGTGATCCTGGAGAACGGGCATCGCTACGAATTGAGAGGAGGCGCGAAGATCACGATTACCACCCACGCCGTGCCGAAGATCACGGGCACGGTGCGCGAGTTGCCTCCGCTTCCTCCGATCCCCCAGCCAGTTCCGATCGCGGCCGCCTCTGCACCAACCCCAGCCGCAGTACGAATTCGCGGGGGATTCGAAATGACCGGGCTTTACCCCAGGGCCGGCACGGTGGCTCTTCCGGGCAAAGCGATGTTCCGGTACGACGCCGTTCCCCAGGCAACCGGGTACCGTATGAATCTCGAAGATGAGGCAGGCGATGTGGTGTGGAATGTGATGACGGATGCCACGAATATCTCCATTCCCAGCGGGACTCTCGAAGCGGGAGCGCATTATTCCTGGCGCGTGCGCGCCCTGCGTTCGGGAATAGAGATCGGCGCCGGCGCCGAAGAGTTCACTACGCTCTCGGCCGTAGACAGCCTGAAACGCGATCAGTTTGCGGAGGCCGTCCTAGCCATCGGCGATGATCAGGCGACGCCGGCGCTCCTTGCCGATGTGGACCTGCGGCTGGGCTTGATGGCTGAGGCGTGCGACGAACTGAACGCCGCGATCCGACGGAAACCCGAGGATGCTACTCTGAGGCGCTTAGCGCAACCTTGTAATGACGGCTATTACCGAAGCACACGCGCGTATTGAGCGAGCATGTGCGGAGGCGGAGAGGTGTCTGTCGGCGTTGGAGGCGCAACTCACAAAGACACCGATGGCGCCCCGACGCACGCTTGCAGGTTACGGAGGGCGCTCGGTCGGCGAAATTCGAGCTTGCGTACCTCCCGACCTGGCGCTTCGTCTATTCCACTGCCGTCGCAACTCGGCGGCCTCAGCGTTACAGTGCAGGACAGTAGCAATCAGACCACATCATGCTCCATGGTGTTTGTCTCAACTGCGCAGGCGAGCTGTGCAATCGCGGACGACGTCGCGCCCGGACCGGCGATCCGTAGGTAGCGATTTACGCGGGAGTCCCAAATAGGGTATTGATTGGGCTTGTGCCAACTACAATATTTGCTCGCGAAGGAGTAGAAGGTCAGTTGTTTTTCGGAACTGGCTACCGTAACTCTTGCAATCAGATCCACGACCTCGGGTTGGCAATCGTCGTTTGCCAACGCTGAATCGATTTCTGTCGCATGCTGAAAAACGTGACGCGCGACGTCGTGGACGGCGAGGTTACCCGTTGTCGCACCCTCTCACCAGCGTCGATTCGAAATTAGCGAATGAAATGCGTTCAGCCCGAATCGGCGTAGAAGAACTTGCTCTCCGATTGGGCATCGGCCGACTTGCCGTTTACGCAATGCTTAAGAAGGGAATAAAAGCGACCGGAGACTTGCCGGGGGCTAGCTCAAACGACGTGACCTGACCGGGAACTCTTAGGTTCGGCGCCGCACGCCAACAAAAAACGCCGTCACGCATCGGTGCCGCCGGCGCCCGGAACCATCGGGGCGCCATGCTAACATTCTTGACGTGCACGTGTTCGGCCTCGTCCATATTGCTTGGCTGAGCGCCATCGGGCTGGTTTCCTGCCTACTAGTGATTGGTTTGCGGCGGAGCCTGATATCGGACCGGCATGTGCGGATTATCCTTGCGTGTATCATCGCGGCGGGTGAGTTCCAACGCTACTATCACGACGGGATTTCGTTTCCGGGGAACTTACCGATCCAGCTTTGCAACCTTACTGCCTGGGCGGCGGTGTGGGCGTGTTGGACCTTATCTCCATTGGCGATTGAGATTGTCTACTTCCTGGGAGTTGTCGGCGCAGGATCGGCGCTCATGTCGCCGGACATGGGTTCGGATTGGCCCCCCAGGTTTTTCATCACGCACGGCTCCATCGTGATCGTTGCGATCGCTCTTGTTTACGGACGCCACATGTTATTCCGAACTGCCGCCGTTTGGCGTGTGTGGGCGATCGGCCTGACGTACTTAGGCTTCATTTGGTCGTTCAACTTGCGCTTTGGGACCAATTACTTCTATATCGGCAGAAAGCCGGCAACGCCGTCCTTGCTTGACCTCATGGGTCCCTATCCGGATTGGGTATTCGTCGCAGCTTTATTCGCGTTGGGATTGTTTTGGCTGCTCTGGCTTCCTATACGCCAGCGGCAGGAACCGGGTGCTTGCGTTCCGGTGCAAAACGAGGCGCAGGCATAAGTGCTGTATAGCTATTGGCAAATCGCTCGGATTTTTGGCATTGTCGGCATTGCCGCTGCTGCTGCGTTCTTGTGCCGTCATTACCGTTGCGCTGTCACTCCAGTTCGGATGGTGGTCGCGCTCGCCCTGGTCAGCTTCGAATTGGAAAGATTCTTTAGCGTGAGCATACGATTTCCCGATCGTGTGCCGTTGTTCTTGTGCAATATAAGTACCTGGGCCGCTGTCGTGGCCTGTCTCACGTTGAACTCCCTGGCCGTCGAGTTCTTGTACTTCATAGGACTCAGCGCGGCCACCATGACTCTTCTTACACCGGATATGGGATCGCTCTGGCCGGATGCTTTTTTCTTGAATCACGGCGGGATCGTGACGGCCGCAGCCGTTTTGGTTTTTGGCGGAATTGTTCGATTACGCCCCGGCGCTCCACTACGAGCGTTTTCGATGGGAATGACTTACTTCGCTTGCGGCGCAATTTTCGACTGGCGCTTCGGGACCAACTATTCCTATATGATGCACAAGCCGCCCCGAGCCTCTATGCTGGACTACTTCGGTCCGTGGCCGCTGTATTGGCTTCCCTCCACTCTCATCCTGATTTGTCTGGTGTGGCTCTTGCATCGCGTCGCGCTTGGAGCGGCTATTCGCGGCGCAGGATCACCAGGGGTTTTTGGCGTAACAACTGAAATGCCGGCAGCCATGCGGCGCTCCACACCAGCAAGGGCGCCACTATTATCGACCCGGCTACGGCGCGCCACGAGAGCCCTATTTCCGCATGATGGAACAGTGCGGTGAGGATGGCGCTGTTCAATCCGCAGCCCAGAAGACTGCCGATGAACCCGGCTAAGAGGCCGGTTGCACCAAACTCCAGGCTGTAAATTGTAAGCATCGTGCCGCGCCGTGCGCCGAGCGCAGACAGAACGGCGATCTCGCGTGAGCGGGCCGTGCGAGAGGTGGCCACCACCGCGATCAGAATGAGCAGCCCTCCCATTGCCGCCGACCAGGCGATCAAGCGCACCAAGGTCATAGCGTCATCGGTCACGCCACGAATGGTCGACTCAATTTCCGCCGCGCTGACCGCCGCCAGAGTTGGGAAGCGTTCATGGATAGCGTTCCGCACGGCGTCGATCGCGTGGGGACGAACGCGGACCGCGGCCAGTTGGATCAGACTCGCTTGCGGCAGCGCGCGGCACTCTACCACAAAGGTGAACCAGAACCTTTCTTGCGGCAGCGGATGATGAATCGCGCTCACGGTGGTACGAAAGGTTCCATCGCGGGTTTCGAATTCGAGATCCGATCCGACGTGCGCGCCGATACGCGCTGCCAGATCGTCCGCAAGGATTGCGCCGGACAGCGAGTCGGCGGTGCAGCGGCCCAGGTACCGGGCATCTTCGATGGCCACCCCGTTGACGCGAGCCAGCCGCAACCAGGTTTGAGTTTGCATTTCCACCTTTTCGACGCCGGGCTGCCTTTGGAGAAACGTGCGGACGGTCTCACGATAAGAATTGTCGAAATCGGCGACCAGCAGGTTCGCGTCGGAGTAAGGTAGCGCGGCGGAAACAGCCTGAATGACTGCGCCACTGCTCTCGAAGGTTGCGGTGATCGTCATCATTCCCAACGCTACACAAACGATAGAGATCGAGGACCGGTTTCCGGACCGGCAGAGTCCGGCAAGAGCGTGCTTTAGCATGGGCGTGCGATGCCACAGATGAATCGAGCGCCGCACCAATTGCAGGGCGCCGGTACTGATCGCCCACGCCACACCAGCGCTGGACGCCAAGGCTGCAACCAGGAACAGCGCCGGCTTCCAGGCTTCAATCATTCCATACGCGATTCCTTGAGCGGCCGCCAATGCGATCGCCGCTGCAGCCGTGAACGTCGCGACGGTTCGCCCATCGAGAGGCCGCAATGGGGAAGTATCGCGCCGCAGGACGGCTAGCGGGCTTAGCCGGCCCAGCGCCTCGGCAGGCCCGGCCAACACTGGCGCCGTGATCGCCACGGCCGCCAGGGTAACTTGCAGAACCGCATCGCCGTTCCAGATTCCGGCCCGCGGAAGGACTAAGTATCTTCCCGCCAGGGAGAGCAGTAGTCCCTTCATCGCCCAGCCCAGTGGAATCCCGATCATCAGCCCTCCCCCAAGCATCGCCGCGGTTTCGAATAGGAACACCCAAGCCATCC
This sequence comes from Bryobacteraceae bacterium, assembly GCA_030045355.1. Lineage (GTDB taxonomy): Bacteria > Acidobacteriota > Terriglobia > Bryobacterales > Bryobacteraceae > Palsa-89. Next base: position 1,625 of record JASIGB010000054.1, on the reverse strand, counting down.
GCGACGTGCTCGCTCCCAAGATCCGCAGAATCGCCAGCGACTCCATGCGCTGCTCCAGATTCAAGCGAACCGCGGTGGCCACGCCGACTGCCCCGAGTGCCAGAGCAAGGAAGGCGGCAACGCTCACGAAGGAGATCACCAGCTCCACGCGCGCCACCTCCGGAGCCGCGGCTTCGCGATAATCAAACACACGTCCTTCTGGAACCAGTGCCTGAAGCCAGCCGCGCAAGTCTTTCGCATTCCGTCGGACCGGAAGGCGCAACAAAATGCGATTCGTCAATGAATTGCCGGCAGCGGAGGCTGCAATTCTTTCAAAGCCCGCCTTTGATAGCACGCATTTTGGACCCCAGTTGAACACGCCACCGTATCGTTCCGGCTCAACCGCGATGACCGCCGCAATGACGAACCGTTTCCCGGCAACCGTAATGTGATCGCCAACCTTCGCGTGGAGCCGTTCAAGCACATGGTCGGAAACCACCACCCGGTCAGCGCCCAGCGCGCCGGCGAGCGTACCCGGTGGATCGAGAGTGGGAGCGCCATAGAAGGGATAAACAGTCGGGTCCACCACCTTGACTTCCACCAAGACCGGATTTGGCCACTGGTCGTAGGAGGCCACAGTCAGTGTCCAGGTGACTATCGTCCAGTCGACGCCTTGGCGGCGGAGTCCGTCCAGGGCTGCAATCTGCTTGTCGCTGATAGGCTCTGTGGTGTCCACCGCCAGATCGCCGGCCAGCCATACGCGGGAATCGCGTCCCAAGGACCGCCGGGCTACCACTGCCGCGCCGTAAACACCCGCCACGCTCGCGATGCTGACCGACATCGCGCACACGATGAAGGCGGCCCTAAGCCGCGAGCGGCGCAGATCGCGCCACGCAAGCCGGGCCGGGATGCGCCAGGAGTTCCACGCCATGCGATCCACGATCATAGCGCGCTAGCCTGTTAGATTGATGCGAACCGAGATCGTCGGAATGTTCGCGTTGGCAGCTTGCGCTGTCGCCCAACCGGCGATCCGTCAGAACGGAGTGATCAATTCGGCAAGCCGGATTCCCCCGGCGCTTGCTGGGGGCTCCATTGCGCGCGGCGCGCTGTTCACAATCTACGGGGTTCGATTTGGCTCGCTGGCTCAGGTCCGGGTAACCGTGTCCGCCGGTGCAAGCTCCCTCGAGGCACGAATTCTTTCCACGAGCGCGGAGCGAATCGACGCGGAAATGCCGCAATCGGCGCCGCTAGGCGACGCTGCGATCACCGTAACGGTGGCGGGCATCTCCTCCAAACCATTTCCCATCGAGATCGCCGCCGAGAATCCAGGATTGTTTAGCCGAAACGGTCTTGGATGGGGACCGGGGCGCATCGAGAATATCGGTTCCGGCGGACGTTCTGACAATTCGATCTCCAATCCCGCACAAGCGCGGCAGAGAGTGGCACTTTTCGGCACCGGATTTGGAAATGCGGCCAGCATTACGGTGGTGGTTGGCGGCCGCGCAATGCAGATTGCGCGACACGGTGCGCGCCAGGGCACGGAGCAAATCGACTTTCCAATTCCCAGGGATGTTCCAGAAGGATGTTACGTCCCGGTCTATGTGCTGGCGTCCCCGGCGCGTGCCAGCAATGTGGTGACGATTTCG
>JASIGB010000566.1:0-5621 GCA_030045355.1 Bryobacteraceae bacterium | reverse complement strand
GCCATGAAGGGCGATCGCGAGAAATGCCTGGCGGCGGGGATGGACGGGTATGTGTCGAAGCCGATCGAGGTGGAAGAGTTGATGGCGGCTATCGCTCGCGTGCGAGCGGTGGCCTGAGCGATGGCCGCTGGCCATCGCGGGGATGGGGATTGAGGCTGGCGGAGCGATGTTACGATGTAGCTACGGATGTAGCCACTATGAAGACCGCCCAGGTGAGGGAACTCAAGAACAAGACTTCGGAGCTGATCCGGCAGGCTGCAACCGAGGATGTGATCATCACGTCGCGCAGCAAGCCTGTTGCGTGCCTGGTCGGTATTCGCCCTGAAGACGTGGCAATCCGCCCGCGTGGGAAGAGCGGGGATTACTCCGACGAACACTATCGGCAAAGGGCGTTGCGAATCTTGGCCACGTTCAGGAGAGCCAAACCGGACAAGGGTAAGAAGTGGATCGCGCAGGAGGATCATGATCTGGCCCTCTATGCGGTAGAGCGTTTCTAAATGCCATAAATTTCGCGGGTCCCGCTGCGTCCTTGCGGGTTTCACATTCACTTGGGATTTTCATACGTCGAGGTACAGTTTGAACGGAATTAAGGGGTCTCGGCGTGGCGGCTCGCGACAGCATCCGGTGAGTCGCTAAAATGGGAATATGTTTATTTGTCGTGCCACCGTCAAGGTTCGCGATGTCGAGGAGAAGAAGCTTCAGTTTACGCGTGCAGGGTTCACTTTCGTCCGGGAATTGTCCCCTGAAGAGGCTGACTCGCCCGATCTCAAGATGGACGAGACGGTTTTGGTGTTTGGCCATCCGTTGAGCTAACCCCACTTCTCGGCCAGTTCGTAGTCGCGCAGTCGTGTGTGCAGGATGGTGTTGAGATGAATCTCGCCACGGCACGCTGACGCGTGCGCTACTTCAGCCAACTCAGCGGCGCGGTGGTGAGCCACGGGATATAGGTAATCAACAGCACCGTCGCAGCCAGGATGCCGAGGAACGGGAGCGTGGCCCAGATGATCGTGCCCATGGGTTTCTTGAAGCGATAGGCGGAGAGGAACAGGTTGATGCCGACGGGCGGGTGCAGGTAGCCGAGCTCGAGATTGGCGATGAAGATGACACCCATCTGCACGGGGTCGATGGCGTAGGCGGCGGCGAGCGGCTTGAGCAGCGGGACGACGACGAGGATGGCCGCGAAGATGTCCATGAGCGCGCCGACGAACAGCAGGGCGATGTTGAGCAGCAACAGGAAAAGGTATTTGGACTGCACGTGCGCCTGCACCCAATCGATGAGGCGCGAGGGGACCTCGGCATCGACTAAGTAATTTGTAAAACCGAGCGCGACGCCCAGGATAATCAGGATGCCGCCGACGATAGTGGCGCATTCGACGAAGACTTCGCGGTAATTGCGCGACAGCTTGAGGTCGCGGTAGATGAAGACCTCGACGAAAAACGCGCAGAAAGCGGTGAGGGCCGCGGCTTCCGTTAGCGTGCCAAAGCCGCCAAAAAGTCCGACGATCATGATGACGGGCAGGGCGAGCTCCCACTTGGCGCTCCAGATGGCGGCTGCAGCTTCGCGCGCGGAAAACGGCTCGCGGACGGCGCCGGATTTAATTCCCATGCGGATGCCGACGAAGGCGATGGAGGAAATCATCACTAATTCGGGTAAAATAGCGCCGGTAAAGAGACGATTCAGGGGCGTATTGGAATAGACGCAATAGAGAATCGCAGGGATGCTGGTGGGAAACAGCAGGCCGAGCGAGCCGGAAGAGGTGAGCAGTCCGATGGAGAATTTTTCCGGGTAGCGCGTTTTGATGAGCATGGGAACGAGCAGGCCGCCGAGCGAGAGGATGGTCAGGCCGGAGCCCGCGAATGTGAAGACGGTGCAGATGGCGACGGTAGCGATGGCAAGGCCGCCGGGAATCCAACTGAAGAGCGCAGTGAAGACGCGGAGCAGACGTTTGGTCGCGCCGCCCTGGACCATGAAGTACCCGGCGAGCGTGAAGAGCGGAATGGATGGCAACAGCGGCGAAGCGACCAGGCGGTACATTTCGACCGGGACGGAGGCGACAGGCGTGCCGGCGGACCAGAACAGCAGCAGTGCGAGGCCGCCGAAGACGGCGAAGATGGGGAGTCCGAGGACGGTGGCGGCAGCGAGAAGCACAAACGACAGCGGGAGGATGCCGGGGGCGCTCATTGGAATCCAATAGCCGAACAGCGCCGGGATAGCGAGGCCGACGGCGGCGAGCGCGCGCCCAGTCCAATGATTGGCGGCGTTCCACACAGCGCGCAGAGCGATCACGGCGAAACCGATCAGCATGATGGCGAGCGCGGTCCATTTGGGGAGTCCGGGGAGCAGGTAGCTCGAGGCCTGGCGCTCGCTTTGGACGAAAATCCAACTCGCGTAGGCGAGGCAAGTGCAAACGGCGGCCAGAGCGGCGCTCCAAAAGATTTTCGCCGGCGCGATCCAGGACTCCGGAAGAAAGCTGGAGGAGGAAAGCCCGAGCAAGCGGCCGGAGCGCGCGGCGAGCATGCCGCCGAGCATGCCGACCCAGAGTGTCAATTGCTGGACGATGACGGCCGAGCCTGGGATGCCGGACCAGCGAAAGAGGCGCGAGACCATTTCGATGACCGGAAGGGCAGTCATTAATAAGAGCGCGAGGATGGAAAACGAGTCTTCGAAAAGCTGAAGAGGGGTCGGAGGGGCGATATTTTCTTGAGGGAGGGTGGTGCTCACTGGGCTTGAGCTAGGGTTGTGTGGTGGGTTTTGCGGTAATCGTCGCGCAAGCGCTTCACTTCGTCGAACAGGTCGGCCGGGACGACGCTACCGCGGAACTTGGGCCAGATGCTCTCGGCAAGCTCGCGCCACTCGGCGACCGCGCTGGGATCGGCGTGCACGACGTTCAAGCCGAACTGCTGCATCAGCGGGACGGCGCCGGCTTCAGTTTTGCGGATCTCATCGCGCAGGGCGACGCCGGCGGTGCGCGCCGACGCCAGCATTTCCTTCTGCACCGGCGGGGGGATTTTGTCCCAAACGTCTTTCGAGATCACGGTCGCGCCGACCAGTTGCGCGAACGGAATGTCGAGCATGTTCTTCGCGCCGCCGAACCATTGGTTGCTGAGCGCCACGAGCGGCGGCGCCTGAAACGCGTCGATCAGGCCGGTTTGGAGACCGGTGAGGATGTCGGTGGCGGCGAGCGAAACCGGTTGGAAGCCGTTGGTCTTGTAAAGCTGGAAGGTGGCGGTGTCACCTTGCAGCACGCACAGCTTCATGCGGCGGATTTCGTCGGGATGCGAAGCGGGACGCTTGGTGAAGAAGTGAATCCAGCCGGCGTCGCCCCAGTTCAGCACGATGAAGCCGCGCTGCGCGAGACCTTTTTCGAGGCGATCGGAAATGCGGTCGCGCACGTAATCGAGCTCGTCATAGGAGCCGAGCATCATGGGGACCTGGAGCGCGGCAACGTCGGCGTCGATGCCGCTTAAGCCCGCGCCCGAGAGCGCCACGGCTTGCAGTTCCTTGATGCGGAGCTTCTGGACCATTTCGGGCTCGTCGCCCTGCTCGCCGCCGGGGTAAATCTTGAGGAGGATTTTGCCGCCCGAGGCTTTCTTCCACTCGTCGCCCATTTGCTGGAGGATTTGATCCCAGCGCGAGCCCTTGGGGACCAGGGTGCCCAACCGGATGATGGTTTGGGCGCGAAGCGCCGCGGGAGCGAGGGCCGAGAAGAGCAGGCAGGCGAGCGCGGCGCGGAACATCAGCACGATGGTATCAAGCGCCGCGTTCCCTATGCTCTGCTCGCGCCGGGCACCGGAAAGGATCTGGACGGTTAGTTCGACGGCGGCCTGTTCGACGACGGGATTCCGCTCTCGACTCGTATTGGCTTGCCGGTCAGTGACATCGAACGGGAACGATTGGGAGGCGAAGGCGGACGTATTGGGTTCGGAGCTGACCCAATCGCCCAATTGACAGCCACTTCGACGATTCGCTAATCTAAATTGACTACGGTCTCCGCAGGGAGAAGGTCTGTCTTTATGAAAACATTAGTACCGTCCGAAAGGGAAATTGTGCGCGAGTGGCACGTGGTGGACGCCGCCGGTCAGGTCCTGGGCCGCGTAGCCAGCAAAGCGGCGTTCGTTTTGATGGGCAAGCATAAGCCCACCTACACTACCTTTCTGGACACGGGCGATCACGTGATCGTGATCAATGCGGCGAAGGTCCGGCTCACCGGCCGGAAGGAAAATCAGAAAATGTACCGGCGCCACTCGGGATTTCCGGGCGGCTTCACCGAAATCGGCGCGGCCAAGATGAAGGCCGAGCGGCCGGCCAAGATGGTCGAGCAAGCGATCGCGGGAATGCTCCCGAAGACCAAGCTCGGCAAACAGATGTATCGCAAGTTGAAGGTGTACGCAGGCGACAAGCATCCCCACCAGGCGCAGAAGCCGGTGGCGCTCGCGGTTTCGTAGTTTCGAATGTTTGCTTCGAATGTTTCCTCCCGCCTGGCCGTCAACCTCCAACCAAAAATTGAACTCCCAAGCGATTCGCCCCAGTTGGCGTTTCGCGTTAGGGCGCGGATAACAGAAAGGGTTCTTTAGTGGCAGCATTGGTGCAATATCTGGGAACCGGGCGGCGGAAGACTTCGGTCGCGCGGATCTTTTTGCGGTCGGGGAAGGGCCAGATCACGGTAAACGGGCGGCCCATCGAGAATTATTTCGTCAATGAAGCGGCGCGCGCCATCGTGAAGCAGCCGTTGCTTGCGGCCGAAGTGGCCGATAAGTTCGACATCCTGATTCTGGCCGACGGCGGCGGGCCATCGGGACAGGCGGGGGCGGCGCGGCTGGGCATCGCGCGGGCGCTGCTCGAATTCAACTCCGAGCTACGGCCAAAGCTGAAGCAGATGGGATTGCTGACACGCGATCCGCGGGCGCACGAGCGCAAGAAGTATGGGCAGAAGGGCGCGCGCAAGCGGTTCCAGTTCAGCAAGAGATAAGGAACGCACGCAGGAGTGCGTGCGCCACAGGCGTGCGCCACAAGCGTGCGCGACATTCACGGCCGGCTTCGGCCGGTGCACACAAATTCCGCTTTGGGCGTGTGCGCCGCTCGCGACCGGGCGAAACCGTAACAGCGAAATCAAGGAGGCCATTTGCCATCAATTTCCATGAAGGAATTGCTCGAAGCCGGCGTTCACTTCGGGCACCAGACCAAGCGCTGGAATCCAAAGATGAAGGAATACATCTTTGGCGAACGTAACGGAATCTACATCATCGATCTCCAAAAGACCCTCAAGCTGTTCAAGGACGCCATGCGTTACGTCGCCGAGGCGGCCGCGCAAGGCAAAACCGTGCTCTTCGTGGGCACCAAGCGCCAGGCCCAGGAGGCCATCGCCGAAGAAGCCGGGCGCTGCGGCCAATACTACGTCAACCAGCGCTGGCTGGGCGGACTGCTTACCAACATGCTGACCGTGCAAAAATCCATCAAACGCCTGAAAGAGTTGGACAGCATGGCGGCCGAAGGCACCGGCTACGAAGGCCGCGTCAAGAAGGAAGCCAGCCGTCTGGAGCGCGAGCGCAAACATCTGCAGCAGAACTTAGCCGGCATCAAGGAAATGTCAGGGCTGCCCGACGTGTTGTTTGTCGTCGAT
>JASIGB010000565.1:0-11304 GCA_030045355.1 Bryobacteraceae bacterium | reverse complement strand
CGCGGGCGTCAGACGCACGTCCACGCGGCCGAATCCGCGGATTTTGAGGACGCGATACACCTTGCGCGCCAAGCGGGTCAGTTTCTCGTACACTCCTTCGGGAAGCTCGTTTGCGGGGCCGTTCTGGATGCCCCACTTCTTGCGATAACTGTCGTCCCATTTGGCCTTGAACGTGGCGAACTTCGGCGTGTCTTCAGGGACCGCGTGGAAGAAGATTTCGCGCGGCGGCAAAACCGTGAGCTTGCGATTTCCCATGACGCTCAAATAGAGTTCGCGGCCGTCGATGTACTCCTCGATCAGCGCGTCGCAATGAAATTTTTCCTGGATGAAGCGCGCGCGCTCCAGCGCCTCCTCCTCGCATTTGGCAAACGAAGCCTTGGCGATGCCGTCCGACGACTCTTCACCCACCGGCTTCACAAACGCCGGATACACAAATCTCCGCAAATGTTTCAGCGGGCGCTGCTCGGTGGAGATCACGAAGTGCGGTACGCGCACCCGATGGTAGGCCAGCACTTTCTTGGCAAGGGCTTTGTCCTTGCACAGCATCAGGCCGTCGGGGCCCGCGCCGGTGTACTTAACGCCCATCAATTGGAGCAGCGCGGGCACGTTGGGTTCCTGCGCGCGATTGCAGTGGAAGGATTCGGCGAGATTGAACACCACCTCCGGCGCGAAGCTCTTCAGTTTTTCGACGATACAGGCCACGTCGTCGTACACGGCCAGCGTGTCCACCTCGTGCCCCAGGCGCTGCAAGCAGGCCAGGACGTCGGCTTCGGTGGGTTTGTCTTCTTCTTCCTTCAACGACTGGGGCGAAAAGTCCACCGCCGCGGCGCGATAAGACACGTCGAACAAAACCAGGACCTTCACGCCTAAACAGACCTCTTGAAACGGCCGGTGTGCAGATGATTGGTCACCATCGCGGCCAAATAGGCGGCAAGCTCAAATGAAACGTTGGCGCGCTCCTGCGGCGGCGGCATCGTGAGCTTGAGCTCCTGGCAGCGGGCGATCAACTTGCGCACCAACATGTCCACCGTATATTTGTGCTGCCCGGTCCAATGGACGAGAGATGCGACCAGCGCCGTGCGATTGCGCCGCATCACTTTAGCAGCGGACTCCCCGTTTGGTTCACCACTTCCGAATATAACGCGCAAATCGGCGTCGTAAAAGTCCGGGAAGTCTTCGGCGTACAGTTTGCGGCGCTCGGTGTAATAGCGCGCGAGCGTTTTTCGCAGGCGGCTGGCTTCATAAATGCGCCGCGCACGCTTCACTTTGGGCGGTGAGTTCTTCGCTTCCTCCATCAAACAGTGCACGAATTCCAGCTTCTCGAGCGCCTTCCAGCCGCGATACTGTTCGCGCCACTGTTCCGGCGTCGAGGCCAACCAGACCGCGAACGTCTCGGCAAAATCCTCGTCCGGATGCGCCTGCGCGTACCAGTTCGGAAGATTGCGCACGAAGCCTTTGCTGTAGGGCCGCGGCTGATAGGTTTCCGGCGCGTATTCAGTCTCCGGACTCCCGAACATCGCGCGCCAGTCGTCGCGCGTGGAGAAGCAGTAGGCGTGGTCGATGGCGTGTCCGGATTCGTGCCGCAGAAGCTGCTGGCACCATTCCGGTGTCCCGCCTTCCACTTGCAGCATCTGATGCATTTCGAGCGTCTTCAGGCGCGGGTGCGCCAGATAGAACGGAATCGCGATGGCCGGTGAGCCGGCGGGAGAAAACCATTCGTCGCCCAGGTAGCAGACCGGTCGAAACGTGAGGCCGTGCGTGCCGAGCTCTTCATACAACTGCGCGATGCGGCCTTCGAGTTCGCTCCCCGGGATGCGTACGCCCAAATCGCAGATGCGTTTCTGGAGCAGCTCGTCGTCTTTGAGAGATGGCCAGGGCGCCGGCTGCGGCGGAGGTTCCGGCTGGCGCGGTTCGGCTGTGCTGGGCGCATCGTGTCGCTCCACGGCTACATCCTAGCGCGAACCAAGCTTTAAGATGCGCCGGCGCAGCGTGGGGTCCCGTTGCAATGCGCGCACGTAGGCGGACTCCTCCGGCGCGTTTTTCGGGCGCTGGATCGTGGGCGGAAAGGGCGATTCGCGCAAGGCCATGGCTGCACGGCGTGTTTCGAAATCGTCCCAATCGCCGGTTTGTGATCCTGGGATCTCGTAGATCATCCAGCCTGTGGCCAAACGCCGCAGCAGATGAGCTGGGGTGCGATGCGCGGGATTAGCGCGCAGCTTCGATTCCTCGCGCTGCAAAAGCTCGGCCACCTGCGCGTCGGCCGGGCGAAACCCCAGCTTGCGATAAAACCAAAACGCTCCCGATTCGACGGCCTCCTCGTTGTGCGCGCCCAGTTGATAAGGATCGACCGCGAAGCAGGTGACGCCGAGCAACTGCCGGAACAGCCGCAGCTGCCGCGCGTAGAGCCACGCCGTCTCGCCTTCGCGAAACGTGTAGTACAGGTTGAAGCCGACCTCCATGTGCTCGAACAGCGTCAGTGTTTCGATGTAGCCGATGGGCACTCCGTTCTTGAAAAACATTCCCGCGTGATAGGCGCGCAGCGGCAGCCGATGCGCGGGCGGCACGCCGGAGACGAAAACCTCGACGCCCCTGCCGAGCTGTGCCCAAATCACGTGCGCCGGGTCGCCGAAGGTGAAGCCGTGCAGCTCGCGGTAGCGCATGGCCGAGGTCTCCCGCGCGAAGTCGAGCAGTTTTTCGCCCTTAGCGCGGCTGAGCTTTTGGGTCGCGATCTCGGGCGATGCAAGCTCGGCTTCAAGCGATACATCGGCGCGGCGGATTAACAGAGCATCGTGGTAAAAAATCTTGCGTGGGCCCGGCAATCGGGTCAGCGTGCGGCTGGCGGCATTGGTTTGCCCGGGGATCAGTTGCCAGCGGACAAAGATTTTGGCCTGAGCGAAAAGCTCCGCGCGATCGGCGGCGGGAATCGGCAAGGCTTCCATGCGGGAGATCAGCCACGCGAGGCCGGACCCGGCCGAATGGCCTTTCGCCGCTCGAAACCATTCCATGCATGGAATGTTCGCCTCCACGAGCAAGTCTTCGTTGGCGAAAGGATGCAGGCGGCGTAGCAGTGGCCCGAGCAGCGCCGCGTCGTACCCGTCCCAATCGATTTCGACGGCTCGCGGATGCTTTCTGGCCAGCCAGCGCGTGATCTCATAAGAGAACTGCGCCGAAAGTCCGGTCCCCGCGATGCCGGAGACGTCGGGCTCTTCGAATGGCAGAAGATCCGCGTCCGCACGGCGCAGGTTCGCGATCTTCTTCTGGATGAGCGCGAGCAATTCTTCCGTCAGCGGCAACAAATCCTTACTTGGCGGATACGCTCGAAAAAACAGCAGTGCTTCATGAAAACGGATCAGCGACGCGGCATCGGCAAACCTCGCACGGCCCAGCTTCAAGAGCGAGGGCGCCAGGCCCAGTTGTTCCTTCGCACCGAACGCGCGCTTGAAAGCTTGCAAACGATCCAATTCCATCGGGAGTAGACTATCAGAAGCCATGCGAATTCCCTCTAGCGCTCTTCTGCTTTTTGCCGCGAGCGCCCTGCTTTCCGCGCAAGAGCCTCGGATTTACGTGGTCACGCATGTAGACATCATGCCCAACTATGCCGCGGATGCGACCCCGCTTCTCAAGCAATATGCCGTCGATAGCCGCAAGGACAAGGGGGCCGTGCGGTTCGAACTGTTGGGCGAGCCGACGCGGAAAAATCATTTCACCATCGTGAGCGTGTGGGAGAATCAGGCTGCTTTCAACGCTCATTTGGAAGCCGAGCACACTCGGGAGTTTCGAGGCAAGGTGCAACCGATGCTGGGCAGCCCGTTCGACGAACGCCTCCACATCCTGCTGCAGTAACGTCGCCGGCCGCGGTTCACTCGCCCGACGCCAAGTCCTTCACCAATCGATAAAGGAATTCCTGCCCTTCGTAGAACGAATTGACGTTCATGCGCTCGTCGCGGCCATGCGCGCGAACATCGTCCCGGTCGCCGAAAAAACCCGAGACGCCATAAGTGGGAGTGCCGGACACGCGCAAGTAGCGTCCATCGGTGGCCCCTGTGCTCATCACGGGCATCACGGCCACGCCCGGCCACATGCTGTCGCTGATGTGAGTGACGGCCTGGAAAACATCCTGCCGCATCGGCGAAGACGGCCCCATGTCAACGTCGCCCTGCACGTGAATCGCGACCTGCTCGTCCCCAACCATCAGCCCCAGCGCCTTCTGGACCGATTCGACGGAATCGCCCGGGAAAATGCGGCAGTTTATGTTCGCGGTAGCAAGTTGCGGCAGCGCATTTAACGCGTGGCCGCCCGCGAGCTCCGTGGCGACGCAAGTAGTGCGCAGCATCGAATTCCAGCGCGGCGACGCCGCAGCCAAATGCTGCATGGCCTCCCTCGCGCCCTCGCCCGATCCGTCGCCGGCTTTCATTAGATCCTGCTTCAGCGATCCCTGTTCCACCTTCGCCATTTGGCGAAAGTAGGCGCGCGTCACTTCGTCGGTTTTGAGCGGAAAACTGTAGCGCGAGAGTCTTTCGAGCGCGGTGGCCAGCCGGTAGATGGCGTTGTCGGGCACCGGCACCGAACTGTGCCCGCCTTTGTTGTGAACTTCGAACTTGAAATCGGCATAGGTTTTTTCGCTGACCTGGATATTATTCGCGATTTTCCTGCCGTCCACCGTGACCCCGCCCGCGCCTTCGTTGAGACACAGGTCGGCGTCAATGAACTGGCGATGATTCTTGAGCAGCCATGTCACGCCGTTGTAAGGTCCACCGCCTTCCTCGTCGGCCGTGAGCGCGACGATGATATCGCGCCGCGGCTCAAATCCCTCGCGCTTGTAGCGAATCAGGTTCGCGATCCAGACCGCGGCTTGCGCCTTGTCGTCGGACGTGCCGCGTCCGTAAAAATAGCCGTCTTTTTCGATGAACTGGAACGGATTGGTGCTCCAGTCCTCCCGCCGGGCTTCCACCACGTCCGTGTGGGCCAGCAGCAGAATCGGCTTCAGCGCCCCGGTGCCGTGATAGCGCACCACCAGGTTGGCTTTCTTCGGGCTCGCGCCACCCACGAAGATGTCGGATTCCGGAAAGCCCGCCGCGCGCAATCGGGCTGCAACCATTTCAGCGATGGGCGTGGTGGATCCGGTAGTGTAACCGGAGCGGACCTCGATCATCTCTTGGAAGATTTCCCGCGCCAGTTGCCGGTCTGCCTCCGGCGGCATGGTGGCAAAGGCGCCGCCCGCCGCTGCGAACCACGCGGTAATGCGGGCTACCCGCCAAATGCTCACGATGTTTCCTGCCGCAGGGCCAGCGCCCGCCGCGGGTTGTTGGTCACGATGCCTTCCACCATCGGACGCCGGAGCAGCTTGCGCGTAAGCTCCGGATCATCCACGGTCCACACAAACAGCGGCTTGCCGATCTCGTCGGCTTCATCCACCAGCCGGTATTGCGCCACCAGGAAATCGCAATCGGGGCTCAAGCCGACGGCCCGCACGCTGCGGTTCCATGCGGCGAAGATCAGCCCGGTTCGAATTCCGGGATTGATCCTCCGGACTTCGTGCAGCGACGGCGCGAGGAACGAAGTGACGCAAAAATCGACCAAAGGAAAATACTGCAGCAACAACTCGATGGACTCACGCTCGCAACCTGGTTCTTTGAGCTCGACATCGAGCTGGATCCGTCCTTGCGTCAGACGCAACGTTTCCTCGAGCGTGGGCAGTTCCATGCCGAGACCAAGGATGGGGTCGTGGGAAATGCGCAGCGCCCCGCTCGGATCGCGCCGCACGTCGAACTCGATCATGTCTGCGCCGAGTTGGATGGCTTTTCGAAACGCCTCCAGCGTGTTCTCGGGTGCTTCGGCCGACGCGCCCCGGTGCGCAACGATCTTTACCAACCGCCGGATCTCTTGTGCACGGGTTCGCTCAACAGCCTGGTGATTTCGTCGCGGATGTGCTGCTCCTGCACGGCATCGGCGAAGAATGCTTCGTCGACGCCCGTGTATTGCGCGCGAATCATGCCTTGGCGATCGATGAACACGAGGAAGGGAACCAGTGGACGCTTGTCCCTGGGCCACTGGATGTAATCGAGCGCCGGCAGCACCTCCGCCGTGCCCACCGGCCACGGCACTTTAAACTGTGCCACGAAGCCGGCGACGTCGGCATTCTGGTTCAGCGCCGCTTCTACCACTGCAAAGCCTTTGGGCGCAAGCTGCGGGTAAATGCCCTCCAGGATTTGGGTCGTTTTTTGGCAATGCGGGCAAGTGGTGAGAATGAGCCCCAGGGCCAGAACCTTGCCGCGATAGTCGCTCACATGGATCTGTTTGCCGTCGGGCATTTTGATCGCGAAATCGGGCGACTGGCGGGGGATTTCGGCCGCCGGCATTTGTTTGCACCAGAGGGAGCCGGCCGCCAGAATTAAGGTTGCGATGGTAAATGCGCGCATAACGAAATTCTGAGTATACAGGATGGAGGTCGCGCCAGGAGCGGGAGCGATTTGCGGCGGCCGGGCTTCAGTCCTTGCGCAGCTCTTTATCGAGGTCGCCCATTACATCCTCGCGCTTGCCATCGGCGAGATCCTTCTCCAGCCGGCGCAACGCCAGGCCCACGATATCGCGATGGTGCAGCCGCGAACCCAGCGCTTCGTTATCGCTCAATCGCAGCCACAGCTCGTGCAGCCGGTCGACATCCTCGGGCCACAACCGCGGAGGGTGGGGGCCCAGGTTCACGTAGGTGGAAGGCCGATCCTTGCTGATGATTTCGAGCGAAAACGCGTGCCGCGGTTCCGGCTGGCTCTCCCATGCCAACCCGATCTTGCGCGCTAGCTCCTCCGATGTCATCTTGGCTGAAACGCCGGTCACCAGGCGCGACGCTTTCAAGCGGGAGGCGGTCTGCACCATGGCGTCGAAGGGATTTACGGCCGGCACCACCAGCAACTCCACCGGCTTGCCTTCTTTTTCCGCCATTTCGACTACGTGACTGAACAGCTCCTTTTCGTAATCGCTGAAGATCTGCTCGTCAGCTAAGTCGTATTCGCCGGCGCCCGTGGAAATGGTGCGCACGGTCATCACTACAATATCGTGACGCCGCAGGTTGATCTTTTCGAGCACCTTCTTGAGATGCTCCATGTTGCGATAATCGCGTACCGCCACCAGAACGCATGCCGGGCGCGCGTGCAGCGTGGCAGTGTTCACCTGCGGCTGATGATCGAGATTGAATTCTTCGAGCGTCTTGTGTTCTTCGGTCAGCTTGCGCTTTTTCGCGTTCACGTGCTCGGAAAGCGTGAACACGGCGAACACCGCCAGCGTGAACGCGACGCCGTAAATCGTGGCATATTCCTTCGAGAAAAGGTTAGCGACCGCCACGAAACCCAGGATCAATGCGGTGACACCCAAACCGATCGGAAGCTCAAAGCTTCCCAGCCGGAGGTTGATCGGGAATTTGTATTCCTGATCGTGGCGCTGGTATCGCAGCACCAGCACGCCGAGCGACTTCAGGAAGAAGCTCCACACCACGCCGAACGCGTACGCTTCGCCGAGCAGGTACACGTCGCCGCGGCTCAGGATGATTGTGGCCAATTGCAGCAGCACGATTAGATTCACGATGCGATAGGTGGTGCCGAAGCGCTTGTGTGGCTTGCGGAACCAATCCAGCAGAACGCCGTCCTCGGCCACGCGATTCAGCACGCCGTTGGCGCCGATAATGGACGTGTTCACCGCTCCCGACAGAATCAGAATTCCCACCACCACAACGAAGACGTGGAACGCCAGCCGCAATAATTCCGGCCCGGCCAGGCGCATCGCCAATCCGCCCAGCAGATCGTCGGAGAACTTATCGCGAATGTCGGAGGGGCTGATGATGATGCCTGCGAACACCGTGATCACGCCGGTGCAGATCACCGCATACCAGCAGACGATATTCGCGGTGATCTTCAGGTTCTTCATCTTCGGATAGGCGATTTCGCGATAGACCTGCGCCAATGTCTCAAAGCCGCTCATCGAGAGCAGGGAATGGCCGAACCCGATAATCAGCGCGATCACGGGAATCGCCGGGAAGATCGTTCCTTTGAACCAACCCAGCGATTCGTTGGTGAATTGCAAATTCCGCGGCAACGGCGACGGTGGAAGCGTGATGTGGCCGCGCAGCAAGATCGTGAGCGGGCACCAGATCACCAGCGCCACCACCATTACAGTGGTAATTTGCATGATCCGCAGCGCCTTGCCGCTCGATTCGTGAATCCCCTTGATATTCATCCACCAGAAGTAAACCGTGACCAGCACGGCGAAGAACGCGGCGAAATAGTTCACGTTGATCGGGAACGACTGGCCCAGCATCTTCGCGATCTCATCCAGCAGGTGCCCCAGATACTGTCCCGCGCTGACCACGCTGATGGGGCCGGTGAGGATGTAATCGAACACCAGCGACGAGACCGAGAGCCGCGCCACGAACGGTCCCATGCTGTCCTTCACCACGATGTACACGCCGCCGCGCACGAACATGCTGCAGCTTTCCATGTAAACCGAGCGCACGGCGAAGCTGAACAGCATGACGCCCAGAACGAACCAGGGCGCCGCGGGTCCCACCGCCGTCTCGGCGATGCCACCGGCGTAGAACGCCGACGATGCCAGGTCGGCTAGAACGATCGATGCGCCGCGCCAAAAGCTGATAAAGGAAAGAGCAACGGTGGTGGCTACCACGACTTTGGCGGTAGTGGATGAGGGCTTCCCGACTCCTGACATTACGGGGCGTGTTCCCATGAATATTCTACTTAAGACAGAATGTACTATCCTACGATGATCTTATGAGTCCGAAGTCGAGCCGAACGAGGGCCGTAGAAATCGCGTACGAGTTGCGCTCGCACGGCTTCCAGGCCTGGCTGGTCGGCGGGTGCGTGCGCGACCTGATCTTGGGACGCGAGCCGTCTGATTATGATATCTCAACCGATGCACCGCCGCACGAGCTGCAGCGGCTGTTTCCGCGGGCGCAACTGGTGGGCGCGCAGTTTGGAGTGGTTCTGGTGGACGGCATCGAGATCGCCACGTTTCGCAGCGATCATTCCTATTTGGATGGGCGACACCCCGGCCATGTTGTGTTTGAAACAGATCCGAAGCAGGATGTTCTGCGCCGCGATTTCACCATCAACGCGCTCTTACTAGACCCATTGTTCCTCGATTCCTCGTCTCCGTTGTATTCCTCTTCGCCCTTGTCTTCCCAGGTCGTGGATTTTGTCGGCGGCCTGCCGGACCTCCGTGCAGGCCTGATTCGCGCCATCGGCGATCCGGAGCGCCGCTTTGAAGAAGACCATCTGCGGATGCTGCGCGCCGTGCGTTTCGCGGCGCGGTTCGGCTTCGAGATCGAACCGGCTACCTTCGCGGCCATTCAGAAGCTGCACGCGAAAATCCTGCGCGTCTCTCCCGAACGAATCCGCGACGAGTTGGTCCGCATCCTCACCGAAGGAGGCGCGCGGCGCGGGTTCGAATTGATGGATTCCTCGGGCCTTCTGGGCGACATTCTGCCGGAAGTGGCGGCCATGAAGGGCGTCGCGCAGCCGCCGGAATTTCATCCTGAAGGCGACGTCTGGATCCACACGCTGATCATGCTGGATGGACTGCGCGCGCCGTCGGCCACGCTCGCGCTCGGCGTTCTGCTGCACGACGTCGGCAAGCCCGGGACATTTCGCGTGGCGGACCGCATCCGGTTCGACGGGCATGTGGAGTTGGGCGAGCGCATCGCGCGCGACATCCTCAACCGCCTGCGGTTCTCCAACGCGGAGGTCGATCAGGTGATGGCGCTCATCGCCAATCACATGCGGTTTTCGCACGTCCATCAGATGCGTGAAAGCACGCTGAAACGCATGCTGCGCCTGCCCGCGTTCGAGGAGCACCTGGAGCTGCACCGGTTGGACTGCACGTCCAGCCACGGGCATTTGGGAAATTATGAATTGGCCAAGGCCCGCTTTGAACAATCGCCGCCCGAGGAACTGCGCCCTCCGCGGCTGGTGACCGGCGACGATTTGATCGCTGCCGGCTATAAGCCCGGCCCGGATTTCTCGCGCATGCTGGAGCTGGCCGAAGACGCGCAACTGGAGCAGCGGATTCACAGCAAGGAAGAGGGCTTGGCACTGGTGCGATCCGTGTTCGGTGCGCCGGCCATCAACCAATGACGAAAACCATCGATCAGTATTTGAACACCAGCTATCACCCGGATCGTGAATTCGCTGACGGTGCGCTGATTGAGCGGAATCTCGGCACACGAACACATAGCAGAATCATGAGAGCCCTGATCGGTTCTCTTCACGATCTCTCGAAACATGGTGACATTGGAAGTTTCCCTGGGGTGCGTGTCCAGGTCAGTCCCACGCGGATTCGTGTTCCGGACCTCACCGTGATCAAGCGGTCCCAAACCCAAGGCGAGATCTTCACTGCGCCTCCGCATCTTTGCATCGAAATTCTCTCCGACGAGGACACGGCCGACTACATTCTCGAGAAGATCGACGACTACCTTCATTTCGGCGTTCCCTACGTCTGGATCATCAATCCCCGGCTGCGCAAAGGCTACGTCGCGACGAAGGCCGGACTGGTGGAAGCCGAAACCGGCGTTCTCACCACCAGCGATCCCGGCATCTGCGTGCCGGTCGCCGAACTGTTCGACATCGGCTGAGGTCCCGGCTCAGCCGCAGTTTGTTAAACTTTCACCGTGCCCGCTCCAGCAACCCAGCAGGCCTACTCGCGCGATGACGTCCGCCGGCAATTAGGCGTTTCCAAGCGTCAGCTCGAAAGCTGGGAGAAACAAAATCTGCTGCCCTCGGGCGGCGCCTTCAGTTTTTCCGACATTTTGGCGCTGCGGACCCTGGTTGGTCTCCGCAACAGCAAAGTCTCCGGCGTGCAGATCCGCAAAGCGGTTCACGCGGTGCGCAAGCATTTTCGCGAGTTCGAGAATCCGCTCACGGAAGTGAAGATCTATTCGCAAGGCAAAAGGATTGAGGTCCAATTCGCCGGCGACAAGAAAATGGAGGCTATCTCGGGCCAACTGATTCTCAATTTCGATCAGGCCGAGATTACCAAGCTGTTGGCGTTCCCCCGCCCGAACGAGGAATCCGAAGCCGCGCGCCGGGCGAAGTCGCGGCGCGAAGCCGAGCAATGGTTCGAAAAAGGTCTGGAGCTGGAGCAACGCGGCGCGCCGCTGAACGAGGTGATTGAGGCGTATCAAAAGGCCGCCGAGATCGATCCCCATTCCGCGGGCGCGCTGGTAAACCTGGGAACGCTGTTTTTCAACGCGCGGGATTGGCGCCAGGCGGAGCGGTTCTATCGCAAAGCCGTGGAAGTGGACCC